>JAYWDL010000125.1:0-6544 GCA_043779865.1 Polaromonas sp. | reverse complement strand
TCCCAGCGGTTTTTCGCAACTCCTCAAGCCGGTAACCCCTGCTAGCACACCTGTAACCGGCAAGGCTTCGATGGCAGCGCCCGTCAAGACGGCGGTTTCTGGCCCTTCTTGGACAGCACTCACACCCGTGCAGCAGCAAGCGCTCGCGCCGCTGGCGTCAAGCTGGGACATCTCCATGAGCGAGGCTCAAAAACGCAAGTGGCTTGAAATTTCCAAAAATTACAAAGCGCTGCCGCCAGAAGATCAGGCTACCTTGAACAGCCGCATGAATGAGTGGGTCACGCTTAGTCCCCAGCAGCGCGCGCAGGCGCGCCTTAATTTTGGAAAAACCAAAGAACTGTCCCGGCAACTGACGCCTGAAGAGAAAAAGGCCAAGTGGGAGGCTTATCAAGCCTTGAGCCCTGAAGAAAAGCAAAAGCTGGCGGCCAAGGCCAGTCTCAATCCGACTGGAGCTGCCACAGCGGTCAAACCTGTATCGCCGCAAAAATTGGCCACTGTTCCTTCCCATGTCAGCAAGCCAGGTATCAGCCCAGCGCCTAAAATCATGGCTTCGCCAGCGGCCACAGCGACTCTTCCTGCTACGGCAGCTAGTGGCGAAGCTGCCAACGTCGGAGTCGGCGCTACACCACAGCGCTGACGCTCCCCGCAGCGAATCGCTGGGTCACTGACAGGTTTGTTCTAAGGCGAAATCCATGCTGCAGTCAACTGCTGGCTTGCACAATAAGCTATTAAATTGATACCAAAAAACACCCAAACACCCTCAATTCCAAGACGTATGGCTTGCTGGATGTATGAAGGCATGCTGATGTTTGGCGTGGTTTTTATTGCCGGTTACCTCTTCAGCACGCTGAGCCAGACCCGCAACGCCATGGACAACCGCCATGCCTTGCAGGCTTTCGTATTCGTGGTTTTTGGTATTTATTTTGTCTGGTTCTGGGCCAAGGGCCAGACGTTGGCGATGAAAACCTGGAACATTCGCGTGGTGGATGTGCATGGCATTGCCATCACACAGCAACGGGCCCTGCTCCGCTATGCGCTGAGCTGGTTGTGGTTTTTGCCACCTTTGGGGGTGAGCTGGCTGCTTGATCTGCCCGGCCGTGAAGGCGCAGTATTGACCTTAGGCTGGGTGGCGATATGGGCAATTTTGGCCCGCTTTCATCCACAGCAGCAGTTCTGGCACGACGCATGGGCTGGTACGCGGTTGATTACCTGGGTGACACCGGCCAAAGCGAAGCGTCAGACTCACAAAAAACTTAATATTCAGGCAATCCTGAGCAGCAAATGACCATGCTGCTGCGAGACAATATTTTTCATGCCCGAAGAAGTCCCCTTTTCTGCTGCCGTTAATCCCCAAAAAAATCGAAGAGGTTTAAATCGCGTCTGGCATGCCGCAGGCTACTCGCTGGCCGGCCTGCGCGCTGGGTGGAACGAAACCGCTTTTCGCCAGGAAACGCTTGTTTCCCTGCTGCTTGTGCCTGCTGCATTCTGGCTGGGTCGCAGCTGGATCGAGACTGTTTTACTGGCAGCAACCGTGATTCTTGTGCTGATCGTCGAGCTGCTCAACACCGGCATTGAAGCGGCTATTGACCGCATCGGGCCGGAGTGGCACGACCTTTCCAGGCGCGCCAAGGACATGGGCAGCGCCGCCGTGCTGCTCAGTTTGCTGCTCTGCGCAGGCACCTGGATGCTGGCGCTGTTTCACCGGTTTGCAGCATGATTTCCGAACCCATTCCCATGACAGCATGACAAAACCGGCCTTTTCCCTCTGCGTGTACTGCGGCTCACGCCCTGGCAACACGCCTCAATTTGCAGCCATGGCGCGTGAGGTCGGCAGCTGGATCGCAAGCCACGGCGGCCAGCTGGTCTACGGCGGCGGCCACAATGGGTTGATGGGCATCATGGCTGACGCAACGCTGGCTGCTGGCGGCCGGGTCATCGGCGTGATTCCCAAGGCGCTGGTTGAAAAGGAGTGGGCTCACACCGGCTGCACCGAACTGCACATTGTCGAGAACATGCACGAGCGCAAGCGCATCATGGCCGAGCATGCTGACGCCTTTTTGGCCCTGCCGGGAGGCATCGGCACGCTGGAAGAATTTTTCGAGGTCTGGACCTGGCGCCAGCTCGGTTATCACGACAAGCCGGTGGGCCTGCTCAACATGGATGGTTTCTACGACAGCCTGCTGACATTTCTGAACTCAGCCGTCACAACCGGTTTCATGAACGCGTGGCAGATGGATCTGATCCGCACCGGCAACGAGGCGACACTGCTGCTTGAAGCCTTGGTAAAAGCGGCAGGTCCGACCACGACCAGCATGCGGCTTGACCAGATCTAGGCCGGCTTTCAACCGCAGCCGCCGTTACTTAAATAGCCGCTTCGTCTTCTTCTCCGGTCCGGATGCGCAAAACGCGCTCGACGCTGGTGATGAAAATCTTGCCGTCACCGATCTTGCCAGTGCGCGCAGCGCGCACGATGGCCTCTACGCAGCGGTCCACATCGTCACTTTTTACAACTACTTCGACTTTGACCTTGGGCAGGAAATCGACCACATACTCGGCACCACGGTACAGCTCGGTGTGACCTTTCTGGCGACCAAAGCCCTTGACTTCGGTAACGGTCAGGCCTGTCACGCCACACTCGGCGAGAGCTTCGCGAACTTCTTCCAGTTTGAAAGGCTTGAGGACGGCGGTAATTTGTTTCACTGAAAATCTCTCTGTAAATCTAGGGTTTGAGCACCGAATTGCGGTAACAGTCTGCAATGTACCGCTATACGGCTCACGCACAAATACTTTGCCAACTATGCGCGAAATCTGCTGGTAATAGGATAACGCCAATCCTTGCCAAAGCTTCTGTGGCTCACACGGATGCCGACTGGAGCCTGGCGGCGCTTGTATTCGTTGATCCGGATCAGCCGCGCCACGCGCTCGACCACGGCGCGATCAAACCCGGAGGCCACAATGCTGTCGACGCTCTGGTCATTTTCCATGTAATGCTTCAAGATAGCATCCAGCACCTCGTACGGCGGCAGGCTGTCCGCATCCAGTTGGTCAGCGCGCAACTCGGCGCTGGGCGGGCGCGTGATGATGCGCTCCGGAATCGGCTGGCTGCCGGTGCCATACGGGTCGTTCTCATTGCGCCAGTGCGCCAGCCTGAACACGGTGGTTTTCAGCAAATCCTTGATGACGGCAAAACCGCCCGCCATGTCGCCATAGAGCGTGCAGTAGCCAGTCGCCATTTCGCTTTTGTTGCCAGTGGTCAACACGATGGAGCCAAACTTGTTGGACAGCGCCATCAGGAACACGCCGCGAATGCGTGCCTGGATGTTTTCCTCGGTGGTGTCTTCCGCCAGGCCCTTGAACTCGCCAGCCAGCGACACCTTGAAGGCTTCAAACTCGGGAATGATGGAAATCTCGTCATAGCGCACTTTCAGGCGCTCGGCCATCTCGCGCGCATCAATCCAGGAAATGTCGGCTGTATAGGGCGAGGGCATCATCACTGCGCGGACTTTGTCAGCCCCCAGCGCATCGACCGCAATCGCCAGCACCAGCGCAGAGTCAATACCGCCTGAAAGGCCCAGAATCGCTCCTGGAAAGCCGTTCTTGCCGAGGTAGTCGCGAACGCCCAGCACCAGCGCATCCCACAAGTCGGCTTCGCTGCTTTGCTCCGGGACTGTATTTGCTACTAATTTAATAGCTGACTGCGCCCGCACTACCTGCACAATAAACAGATTTTCCTTGAAACTTGTCGAGCGGCCCGCCAGCGTGCCATCGGCTTGCAAGGCGAATGACCGGCCTTCAAAAACGATCTCGTCCTGCCCGCCCACCAGGTGCGCATAGACCAGCGGCAAACCGGTCGCCAGGCAGCGTTCGCGCATCATCAACTCGCGCTCGCCCCCTTTGCCAACATGAAAGGGCGATGCATTGATCACCATCAGGAGTTCGGCGCCAGACTCCCTGGCCAGCCGCGCTGGCTCTTCAAACCAGGCGTCTTCGCAGATCAGCAGCCCGACGCTGATGGCGTCATCGCCCTCTTCGTCACCCTTCGCCTGGAACACACAGGTGCCCTGACCCGGCGTGAAATAACGGCGCTCGTCAAATACCTGGTAATTAGGCAACTCGCGCTTGGCATAGGTTTCAATAATGCGGCCTTCACGCAGCACGCAGGCAGCGTTGTAGCGCTGCTGCACTTCCAGGCTTTTGGTTCGCAGACCCTTGCCGCTTTCGCCGTGCGTCGGCGTACCCACCACCACGCTCAGGCCTTTTAACCCGGCGAGTTCACGGGCCACCTGATTCACGGCATCATCACAGGCCTGGATGAAAGATGGCCGCAAAAACAGGTCTTCAGCCGCATAGCCGCAAATCGCCAGTTCTGGCGTGACTACCAGCCGGACGCCGTCCTGGTAGGCGGTGCGAGCCGCGTCAATAATTTTTTGCGCATTGCCCGGCATATCGCCTACGCAGTAGTTCAATTGGGCAACGCAGATTTTGAGTGACATGTAAAAACTGAACCCTGAAAAAACACGAAAAACACGTGAAAAACAACTCAAACGATTATGTCATCCGTATTCTGGATTCGCCGCTGGAGGTGGACAGCGCCGAGTGGAACGGCCTGCTGGCCGCGCAAAGTCCGGACGGCATTTTGAACCCTTTCATGCGCCATGAATACCTGGCCGCGCTGCACACCAGCGGCAGCGCCACGCCCGAGATGGGCTGGACGCCGCGCTTTGTCACGCTCTGGCAAGGCAACACGCTGGCGGGCGCTTGCGCTTTGTACCTTAAGGCGCACTCCTATGGTGAATATGTGTTTGACTGGGCCTGGGCCAATGCTTACCAGCAGCACGGACTTGCGTACTACCCGAAAGCCGTGGTTGCCGTGCCTTTTACGCCTGTGCCCGGTGCGCGGCTACTGGCGCGCAATGCGGCAGAGCGCACACTGGTCGTCAAGGCGCTGGTGGCCTGGTGCGAAGCGGAAAAAATTTCTTCGCTGCACCTTCTGTTTGCAGCTGATGAGGACGTGGCAGCGTGCGAGGAAGCAGGCCTGATGCTGCGCCATACAGTGCAGTTCCATTGGACAAATCTCACGCTCACGGCTACCCCTGACAAAGCCGTCCAGCCCCGTGCCTTTCGCGACTTCGATGACTTCCTGATGTCCCTGAGCCAGGAAAAGCGCAAGAAAATCCGGCAGGAGCGCCGCAAGGTCGCTGACGCCGGCATCACCTTTCGCTGGTCACGGGGCCTGGATATCAGCCGCGCTGACTGGGATTTTTTCTACCGCTGCTATGAACGCACTTATCTGGAGCACGGCAACGCGCCCTACCTGAGCCGCGACTTCTTCCGGCGCATGGCCGACACCATGCCCGAGAACTGGCTGCTGTTTGTGGCGGAGCACGGCGGCACCGCAATTGCTACAAGTTTGATAGCTGTCAGCGCTCATCCTGATTGCGCTACAAGGCAAAAAGATGATAAATATCGGGAATCGGCAGAAAATAATCAGCCAATTCAGGCCCTGACCGCCTACGGCCGCTATTGGGGCGCCCTGGCCCGGGTGGATTGCCTGCACTTTGAAGCCTGTTACTACCAGCCGCTGCAGTGGTGCATTGAACACGGTTTTCAACATTTCGAGGGTGGCGCCCAAGGCGAGCACAAAATGGCGCGCGCCCTGCTGCCCGTCAAAACCACCAGCGCGCACTGGCTGGCGCATCCTTCGTTTGCCGATGCGGTCGAGCGCTTCCTGCAGCGGGAAGGTGCGGGAATTGACAATTACATGGATGAGCTGGAGCGGCGCAGCCCCTTCAAGGCCAGACCTCTTCAGCCCGACCGGATAATGCCATGAGCGAAACGGCACAGCCCTGCACCATCAGGCTGGTCAATGCCACAGGCTTGAGCGCACCCGAACGCAGCGTTGCGCTTTCGCAGGGCGCTGGAATTTGGCGTAGGTGGCCGGGAGTATGTGGCGTCCACGCTACAGGCCTGCATGCTGCCACGCTTCCTGACTGAAAACCTGCAACCTGAAGAACTTGCCGACGCTAGGCATGACGCTGAACGCGAAGTGATTGCGCTCTGGGAAAATGCCGAAACAAAGCCGTCATGGCTGGCCTCAAGCCCTTCAATCGCGACATGGGCGGAGCGCGGTTTTAGATCAATATTTAAAGAACGGCTGAGTTGTCCAGCGCTCCCCCACAGCCTGAATATGCTTCTTTTTTCATAGCTACTTGCGCCCGCATTTATTGCGCCACGTGCATATTTGACTGTTATTTCTACCCAACTGATGCACGCCCCTGTCTGGGGGTGCAAAATAAATTCCCGCTTGCCATGTCTGCCCTTTATTGCCCCACCGATACCCTGCCCGAGCCGCTCACCGCGTCCGCTGTTGAGCCCGAGGCACCGCTCGGCCGCGCCCACGCCAGACGGCTGCGCGAGATTTACCGCTCCGCCGGCTGGCCCTGCCAGGACATGCTGGAGATTGAATTGCTGGCAGCCAGGATGCTGCAGCGCGTTGCCAGCCCGGCGGGCCATGAAACCCTGCGCGTGACCGATGCGGGCGTTG
>JAYWDL010000124.1:0-6548 GCA_043779865.1 Polaromonas sp. | reverse complement strand
GCCCAGGATGGCGTCGATGTAAGTCATCACCATCGGGTGCTCGATGCCGGGCAGCGCCGGCCGGCGCGGCGTGATGCCGGTGGCACCACCCTGCAAATTGCCCTTGGCGTCTCGATAGCTTTCCATGCGGTGCTGCTGACGGTGCGTTTTGTCCATCCTGAGCGCTTTAACCGGGTGTTCCAGGACACGCCGCTGGACGTGATCCTGGTCAACACCAGGTCCAACGAAAAACCGGAGTTGGCCAAGGCCATTGCGCAGGCATCGCTGGCCGGTGGCGGCGAGCTTGAACAAGGCCGCGCTACCTCACCGCTGCCATCGTCGACCCTGATAAAACCAGGTGATGCGGCGGAGGATTCGCAGCGCCAGGGTGAATCGCTGCCGGAACAGCAGGCGCAGTTGCTGGTGCAGATGAAAAAAGCCCTGGCCGCCATGCCGCCGCCGCCCGACATGAGCGCGCCGGCCAGCACCCCCGCCCAGGCCGGGGATGAAGAAAAGCACAGGCAACTCATCAAGCTGCTGGCCGAGATTGAAAAGCGCATCAATGAAGAAAATGCGCGGCCCAAAAAACGTTATGTCAGCCCGGCCACGCGCGAAGAGGTCTATGCGGTGTATTACGACGCGTTGCGGCGCAGGATTGAAGACAGCGGTACGGTGAATTTCCCCGTCATGGCCGGCAAGAAACTGTACGGTGAACTCACCATGACCATGACGGTGAACTTTGACGGCAGCGTGCTGGACACCGAAATCATTCAAAGCTCGGGCAACCCGATGCTGGACCGCCGGGCCCAGAACATCGTTCAGGGCACCGGCCCTTTTTTGCAATTCAGCGAAGCCATGCGCCGCAAGGCAGACCAGATCGTGGTGGTGTCCCACTTTAATTTCACGCGCGACGACAGTCTTGAAACCAGCCTTACCCACCGCTGAACCGCTGAACCGCTGGCGCGGTGTGCTAAAACTTTGTCTCGACATTGATCTCAACTACCAGCGAGTATTGCAGCCATGGATAACTATTTTTTGCTGGGCAACCCGGTTGCGCACAGCAAGTCGCCGCTGATTCATGCCCGTTTTGCCGAGCTGACGGGGCAGGCCCTGCATTACCAGCCCTGGCTGACACCGCTCGACGGGTTTGCAGCCACGCTGGCGCAGCTGGTACACAGTGGCGCGCGCGGCTGCAATGTCACGGTGCCGTTTAAATTTCAGGCCTTTAAGGCCTCCCATACACAGACTGACAGGGCAAAGCTGGCCCAGGCCGTCAACACGCTCATATTTGAAAATGGCCAGATTCATGCCGACAACACCGATGGCGCGGGGCTGGTCAACGACATCCAGAACAATGCCGGCGTGTCCCTGGCCGGGCGAGACGTGCTGCTGATAGGCGCAGGCGGCGCGGGTACCGGTGCGCTAGCCCCTTTGCTGGCAGCGGGGCCGCGCCGGCTGGTGCTGGCGAACCGCACCCGGACCAGGGCCGACGCTTTGGCAGAACGCCACAAGGCACATCCGGCATTGCAGGCAGCGCTACAAAAAACGGAGCTGCAGGTGCAGGACCTGCAAGCGCTGGAAGGCACATTCGATGTCATCATCAATGCCAGCTCAAGCAGCCTGACGGGCAGCGCAGTTCCTGTTGACAGCCGCGTTCTCAAGCCCGGCGCACTCGCCTACGACATGATGTACGGCCCGGCGGCAGTGGGCTTCATGACCTGGGCGCGCGAGCACGGCGCGACGCCACGCGACGGCCTGGGCATGCTGGTGGAGCAGGCAGCCGAAGCATTTTCCTTGTGGCGTGGCGTGCGTGCGCCCTCGGCACAGGTGTTGCAGGAAATGCGGACGCTGCTGGCATGAAGGCATTGTTGCGTCTGCTGGTTCTGGCTTTGCTGGCCGGCTTGACGCTGCAATTTTATTTTGCTGGCCGAATTGCCCTGATGGCCGTCGTGAATCCCGAATCCACTGCGTTTCAGCGCTCGGAGGCTTACCTGATCGCCAAAAATACCGGCGCACTGAAATGGCGCCAGCAATGGATGCCGTATGCGCGGGTTTCGGATCACCTCAAGCGCGCCATCATCGCCTCTGAAGACGCCAGTTTTGTCGTCCACGACGGAGTCGATATGGAAGCGCTGGAAAAGGCCTGGGACAAGAACGCCAAAGCCGAGCAGCGCGCTGCGCAAAGCAGTAGCCGGCCGGCCACCGGCCCGGCGAAAACGCCGGTCGTCAGGGTGCCCAAAATCATTGGCGGCTCCACCATCACGCAGCAGCTGGCGAAAAACCTTTTTCTCTCGGGCGAACGCACTTTGCTGCGCAAGGGCCAGGAGTTGCTGCTGACGCTGATGCTCGAAGCCCTGCTGAACAAGCAGCGAATTCTTGAGATTTACCTCAACAGCGTGGAATGGGGCGAAGGCATTTTTGGCGCGGAAGCAGCTGCCCAGCATTACTACCGCAAGCCTGCTTCGCAACTGAGTGCCCATGAAGCAGCCCGGCTGGCGGTGATGCTGCCCCGGCCCAAGTATTTTGAAACCCGCACCAGTTCGGGCTACCTTGCGTCGCGCGCCAGAACCATTACGGCACGCATGAGCGGCGTGGAACTGCCTTGACAAGTCATGCCAAGCCCTGTTTTTCATACCGTTACGTACTATTTTGGCCGTTTGCGCACTAGCGGCGGGCATTACCAGCTACTGAATCTATAGCATATGCGTATCTTGGGAATTGATCCGGGCTTGCAGATTACCGGTTTTGGCGTGGTCGATATGGACGGCTCGGACCTGCGCTATGTGGCCAGCGGCACCATCAAGACCACGCATCTGGTGCGCAGCGATCTGCCGGGCCGCCTGAAGGTTTTGTTTGATGGGGTACGCGAAGTCGTGCAACGTTATCAGCCCGAAAGCGCGTCGGTGGAGATTGTGTTTGTCAATGTCAACCCACAGGCCACGCTGCTGCTCGGCCAGGCCCGTGGCGCCTGCGTCACCGCACTGGTGTCGACTGATCTGGCGGTGGCCGAATACACCGCCCTGCAGATGAAAAAAGCCGTGGCGGGCTATGGCAAGGCCGGCAAGCCGGAGGTGCAGCAAATGGTGATGCGGCTTTTAAAACTGCCATCGCTGCCAGGCAAGGATGCAGCCGACGCGCTGGGGCTGGCGATTACCCACGCCCATGTGGGCACTGCCATGGCGCGGCTGGCGCTGGCCAGCGAATCAGGCGGCAAGATGGGCGGAAATTACAGGGCCGGGCGAAGCCGCTGAAAACGCAAGGAAGCCCTGCTCACATCAAGAAGCGTGAATCACGCCTGGTGACACGCCACAGCAGGTTGTTTTTTGCGCCAGCAGGCTTACGCAACGCGCTCAAGAATCAGCACCGCAAAAAATCCGAACGCGGCAATCAGCGTCCATTTGAGAATGATCAACCCGTAGTACTTGAAGCGGGCTTGCCCCGTCCCGGCATAGAACATGAACGACACCACGGCTGCCAGCAGCGAGAGCAGGATCATCCAGCGAAAAAGCAGCATGGCCTGAACTCCTGCGGTTGCGGGGTTTGCGCGTTACCAGGCACGTGCCAGGGTTGCAAACCCCTGTGGCGCGCTTTTTTCGTCTTCAAATATGACCATTTCGTAGGCTTCCGGATGCGCCAGCAGTTCACGCAGCAGCTTGTTGTTCATGGCATGGCCGGAGCGAAACGCGCCGTAAGCGGCCAGCAGCGGTTTGCCCAGCAGGTACAGATCCCCCATGGCGTCAAGGATTTTGTGTTTGACGAACTCGTCGTTGTAGCGCAGGCCATCGCTGTTAAGGACTTTGTAGTCGTCCATGACGATGGCGTTGTCAAGCCCGCCACCGAGTGCCAGACCATTGGCCCGCATCATTTCCACGTCTTTGGTGAAGCCGAAGGTGCGAGCCCGGGCGATGTCGCGGCTGTAGGCACCCGAGCCCATGTCGAACTCGACGCGCTGGCCTGTGGAATCGACGGCGGGGTGGTCAAAGTCGATTTCAAAACTCAGCTTGTAGCCTTCGTAGGGGCTCAGGCGTGCCCACTTGGCGTTGGCACCGTCCCCCTCACGGACTTCAACCGGCTTGATCACACGGATGAAGCGCTTGGGCGCTGCCTGCAGCTCAATGCCGGCGGATTGCAATAAAAACACAAACGAAGAGGCTGATCCATCAAGAATGGGCACCTCTTCGGCCGTGATGTCGATGATCATGTTGTCGATACCCAAGCCCGCACAGGCTGACATCAGATGCTCGACGGTGTGTACCTTGGCGCTGCCGCTGGAAATGGTGGATGCCAGCCGGGTATCGGTCACGGCTTCAGGCGAGATGACAATGTCAACCGGCTGCGGCAAATCGACGCGCCGGAACACAATGCCGGTATCGGGCGGCGCTGGCCACAAGGTCAGTTCGACCCGCTGGCCGCTGTGCAGTCCTACGCCAACAGCCCGGGTAAGGGATTTAAGTGTTCTTTGAGCAAGCATGAATGGATTTTAACGGGTATGCCTCCAGAGCGGCGCATGCCCATGGAGCCGGAAAAGTCCGGTGCGCAGGTTGCGTCAGGCCGATGCAGCCTGCAGGATTACAGGCTGCGACCCAGGCTGTCACCCAGGCCTTTTCAGGCAGGCCTGGGGAACGATCAGTCTGCTTGCCGGCGCAGGAACGCAGGAATCTCGAAGTCATCCATGCCGCCGGACGCCAGCGCATCGACCTTGGCCGCTGCCTGGGTACGGTTGGTCCGCCACACGCTGGGCACGGTCAGGTTGCCGTAATCGGGTTGCGCCGATCCCAGGCCTGGCTGCCCCTTGGCGCTACCTGACACCCCAGCCATATTGAACGGCACATTGTCGGTACCTGTGCGCAGCACCTGCAGGGGTGCTGCCTGGCGGCGCGCACCCTGACGGCTCAGGCCGGTGGCAACCACGGTGACACGGATGTCATCGCCCAGCTCGTCGTCGTAAGCCGTTCCATAGATCACATGCGCATCGGGTGATGCGTAGGCGCGCACGGTGTTCATTGCCAGCTTGGATTCATTGAGTTTGAGCGAACCTTTGGCGGCTGTGATCAGCACCAGCACACCCTTGGCACCCGACAGGTCAATGCCTTCAAGCAGCGGGCAAGCCACCGCCTGTTCGGCAGCGATACGGGCACGGTCAGGGCCGCTGGCCCTGGCCGTTCCCATCATGGCTTTGCCAGGCTCGCCCATGACGGTGCGCACGTCTTCAAAGTCGACGTTGACATGACCCGGCACATTGATAATCTCGGCAATGCCGCCGACGGCGTTTTTCAGCACGTCGTTGGCATGGGCAAAGGCTTCATCCTGCGTCACGTCATCGCCCAGCACTTCCAGCAGCTTTTCGTTCAGAACAACGATCAGCGAATCGACATTGGCTTCCAGCTCGGCCAGCCCCTGATCGGCGTTGGTCATGCGGCGACCGCCTTCAAAATCAAACGGCTTGGTCACTACCCCGACTGTCAAAATGCCCATTTCCTTGGCTACGCGTGCGATGACGGGTGCAGCGCCGGTTCCCGTACCGCCGCCCATGCCTGCGGTAATGAACAGCATGTGCGCCCCACTGATGGCGCTGCGGATATCATCCACCGCCAGTTCGGCTGCTTCACGCCCTTTTTCAGGCTTGCTGCCGGCCCCCAGGCCGCTGGCGCCCAGCTGGATGGTCTTGTGCGCGCTGCCGCGGTTAAGTGCTTGCGCATCCGTGTTGGCGCAGATGAACTCGACACCTTGCACGCCGCACTGAATCATGTGGCCGACAGCGTTGCCGCCACCCCCACCGACGCCGATCACCTTGATCTGTGTGCCTTGGTTGAATTCCTGGATTTCAATCATTTCGATACTCATTGGGAGCCTCCTATCTATAAACCGGTTTGATGCCAAAAAAGTTGTGAGTTTTTCGCTGGACAATGCCGCTCAGGCGGGTGGGTCTGCCCCTCCGCTGTGGGTACGGCGCAAAGACCGGTCGATGAAACTGCAACGCATGAAGGTGAATAGTGGTGTCATCAAAAATTCCCCACGAACCAGTCTTTGACACGGCCAAGGGCGCTATGCACGCTGCCTGCTTTTTGAGCCACCTTGTAGCCTCGCATACGGGCCAGCCGGGCCTCTTCGAGCAGACCCATCACCGTAGCGGCCCGAGCCTGGGCCACCATGTCGGAAAGCGCGCTGGAATAACGCGGCAGGCCGCGCCGCACGGGCTTGAGGAAAATATCTTCACCAAGCTCGACCATGCCGGCCATCACCGCGCTGCCGCCGGTGATGACGATGCCTGAAGACAGCACCTCTTCGTAGCCCGACTCCCGAATCACTTGCTGAACCAGTAAAAAAATCTCCTCGACACGCGGCTCAATGACGCCGGCCAGCGCCTGCTTGCTCAACATGCGGGGACTGCGGTCACCCAGGCCCGGCACTTCCACCTGGGTGTGGGGGTCGGCCAGCAGCTGTTTGGCGCAACCATTTTCAACCTTGATGTCTTCAGCGTCCTTGGTGGGCGTGCGCAGCGCCATGGCAATGTCGCTGGTGATCAGGTCGCCGGCAATCGGGATAACCGCGGTATGCCGGATGGCGCC
>JAYWDL010000123.1:0-17051 GCA_043779865.1 Polaromonas sp. | reverse complement strand
CCAGCACAGCGCCCTTGCTGGCGCTCGATGCATTGAATGCAAACTTCGCCTGCACGCCGCGTGTGTAGCGCGGCGCAGGGGGCGCCCAGCCCACTTTGCGCGCCGCCAGCTCTTCATCGCTGATGTTCAGCTGCAACAGCAGTTGCTTTGCGTCAATCGTGACCGAGTCGCCTTCATGGATGAACGCGATGTTGCCGCCCGCCGCCGCTTCAGGTGCCACGTGGCCGACCACCATGCCCCAGGTGCCGCCAGAAAAACGCCCGTCGGTGATCAGGCCCACGCTTTCACCCAGCCCCGCACCAACCAGTGCGCCGGTGGGTGCCAGCATTTCCGGCATGCCGGGGCCACCCTTGGGGCCGAGGTAACGCAACACCATCACGTCGCCCGCCTTTATTTTTCCGGCCAGGATGGCGGCCAGGCCCGACTGCTCATCGTCAAACACGCGGGCCGGGCCGGTCATTACCGGGTTTTTCAGGCCGGTGATTTTCGCCACGCAGCCTTCCGGCGAAAGATTGCCTTTGAGAATCGCCAGGTGGCCCTGGGCGTAGATCGGCTTGTCGATGGCGCGAATCACGTCCTGGTCGGCACGCGGCGCATCCGGCACGTCCTTCAGTACTTCGGCAATGGTCTGGCCAGAAATCGTCAGGCAGTCGCCGTGAAGCAGGCCGGCCACCAGCAGCATCTTCATGACTTGCGGAATGCCGCCTGCGCGGTGCAGATCGACCGCAAGGTATTTTCCCGAGGGTTTCAGGTCGCACAGCACGGGGGTTTTGACGCGCATGCGTTCGAAGTCGTCAATCGTCCACGCCACGTCCGCTGCGTGCGCAATCGCCAGAAAGTGCAGCACCGCGTTGGTCGAACCGCCGGTGGCCATGATCACGGCCACGGCGTTTTCAATCGATTTACGGGTAACGAGGTCGCGCGGCTTGATGTCTTTTTTGATCGCTTCGACCAGGACCCTGGCGGACTCCTTGGCTGAGTTGACTTTTTCGTCGTGCGGATTGGCCATGGTGCTGGAGTAGGGCAGCGAAATGCCCAACGCTTCAAAGGCGCTGGACATGGTGTTGGCCGTGTACATGCCGCCGCAACTGCCGGTGCCGGGAACGGCGCGCCGTTCGATTTGCAGCAGGTCTTCATCGCTCATGCGGCCGGCGGCGTTTTCCCCCACAGCTTCAAACACGCTGACAATATTCAGGTCTTTGCCCTTGTAATGGCCCGGCAAAATAGTGCCGCCATAAACAAAAATGGCGGGTACGTTGGCGCGCAGCATGCCCATCAGGCCGCCCGGCATATTTTTGTCGCAGCCGCCGACCACCAGTACGCCGTCCATCCACTGGCCCTGCACGCAGGTTTCGATGCAGTCGGAAATGACTTCGCGGCTGACAAGTGAATACTTCATGCCTTCAGTGCCCATGGCCATGCCGTCGGAAATGGTCGGCGTGCCAAACACCTGCGCGTTGCCGCCGGCTTCTTCAATCGCGTCAATGGCCGCGTCGGCAAGCTTTTGCAGGCCGCTGTTGCACGGCGTGATGGTGCTGTGTCCGTTGGCCACGCCAATCATCGGCTTTTTGAAATCGCTTTCCTCATAGCCCATGGCGTAGTACATGGAGCGGTTGGGAGCGCGTGATTTGCCTTCGGTGATGTTTTTGCTGCGCGGGTTGAGAATGATTTTTTTTGTTTCCATGGGGTGTCTCTCAGAGGCTTTCGTTGAGGTTGTATTGCAGAAGTTTTGCGTTGCTTGAAGCGGGTGAGTAGGCGGGTTTCGGTGGAGAACGCATTCAAGCCGTCCGATTATCCAACTGCAACGCCTCCACCTGGTCAAATTCACGCATGTCATTGGTCAACAGTGTCAGTCCCTCGCTGCGCGCATGTTGAGCAGGGCAATGATTCGCTCATCAACGCGCGCACGCACTTTTACATACCTCACGTCTCCGGGGAGCCCCTGTTAGGCGGGCAGGCAAACGGCCTGCGCACGGTTGTTGGTGAAAAGTGTGCTTTCCAGCGTAATGTATATGACGTAAGTTTATGGCAACGCTGTTTCCGGTGCTGGATCGGTCACAGTGCAAAATACCGCCATGCTCATTCACCCCGAAATCAATCCCGTCGCGCTCCAGCTTGGCCCATTGGCCATTCACTGGTACGGCCTGACTTACCTGGCGGCCTTTGGCCTGTTCTTTTTTCTGGCCAGCCTTCGCCTGCGTCACGAACCTTATGTGTCGATCACCGGCCCCGGCGCCTGGTCGCGCAAGGATATTGAAGACATCCTGTTTCTCGGCGTGATGGGCGTGGTGATTGGCGGGCGGCTGGGTTACTGCCTTTTCTACAAGCCTGGCTATTACCTCACCCATCCGCTGGAAATCCTGGCTGTCTGGCAGGGCGGGATGAGTTTTCATGGCGGGATGCTGGGGGTGTTAGCGTCGCAGATCTGGTTTGCACGCTCGCGGCACCGGCCCTGGCTGCAGGTGATGGATTTCATCGCGCCCTGCGTTCCGACCGGGCTGGCGGCGGGCCGTGTCGGCAATTTCATCAACGGCGAGCTGTGGGGCCGCTTCAGCGCGCCTGATTTGCCTTGGGGCATGGTGTTTGCGCACAGTGGCTCGATGCTGCCGCGCCACCCGTCGCAGGTTTACCAGTTTTTGATGGAAGGCCTGCTGCTGTTCGTGCTGCTGTGGCTGTATGCGCGCAAGCCGCGCAAGATGGGGCAGGTCTCAGGCGCGTTTTTGGTCGGCTACGGCGTGTTCCGGTTCATCGCCGAGTTTTACCGCGAGCCTGACGACTTTCTCGGCATACTGGCGCTGGGCATGAGCATGGGCCAATGGCTGTGCATTCCCATGATTGCAGCAGGTGTATGGCTCTGGGTTTGGGCCTCAAACCGCTCTGTGCGCATATAGCACGGGCACAGGCGGCTATTTATTTCATAGCAAATCCGCTTTTTGTCCAGCCTGGGAGCAGGGCGGGCACCCCATCATCCAAGGAGTTCATGTCATGCGTCTTGTCTGGAATTTATTGCTTTTGAACGCTGTAGACGGGCGACCCGAAATCGCCTGTTACCCGACAAGCAGAGGTCAGGCATGAACGGCGCGACCTGGATTGGCCGCAGCGTTTCGCGGCTTTTGCCTGCCAACTCTTCGAAACAGAAAGACGGTGATGCGCTTGACGCACGGGCGCAGGCAGCTATCAAATCAGGAGTTCTGGCGGCGCAGCCTGCTGCCAGCAGCGCCGTCCTGGCCCGCTCCATCCACGCGCGCCTGCAGGCCACGCTGCGACAGGAGGACGAGGCCTTGTCACCGCGCCTGCTGCGCCGCGCTTTGCAGGAACTGCAGGACATCATCGACCCGCGCGTGAGCGAAGTGGAGGGGGGGCGACGCGCCATGGAAGTGGCCGCCTGGTATGCGCTTGCCCCGACGGAGCAGCGGCGCGACCTTTGGCTGCTGATGAGCGAGATTTTTGTGGCTGACGCGCAAAAAACCAGGGATGCACAAGCCCGGTTTGCCGCCGCGGTGGGCACGCCGGAGGAGGCGGTGGCCGAGGTGCATTACCGCCGGGCCACCGTGTCGCCGCGCCGGCGCTTGCTGCAGCGCTTCAGCGTATATCCGCAAGGAGTTCAGTTTCTGGTGGATTTGCGGGCTGACTTGCTGCCTTTCCTCAAGGGCGACAAACGGCTGATGGCGCTGGATGTAGAGATGGAGTACATGTTTTCGACCTGGTTTGATGTGGGTTTTCTTGACCTGCGCCGCATCAGCTGGGACTCGCCGGCGTCGCTGATTGAAAAGCTGATCCAGTACGAGGCGGTGCATGACATCAAAAGCTGGGCCGATGTCAAAAACCGCCTTGACAGCGACAGGCGCTGTTATGGGTTTTTTCACCCCCGTCTGCCCGCCGTGCCGCTGATTTTTGTCGAGGTGGCGCTGGTGGACGAGATGGCCGGCGACATCATGCCGCTGCTTGACGAGCTGGCTGCAGCGTCCGACCTGAGCAAGGCGACAACGGCGATTTTTTATTCGATCAGTAATACGCAGCCTGGTTTGCGCGGCGTCAGTTTTGGCGATTCGCTGATCAAGCGCGTGGTGGAAACGCTCAAGGACGAGTTTCCCAAGCTCAGGATATTTGCCACGCTTTCGCCGATTCCAGGCTTCAGGAGCTGGCTTGGGAAGAACGCCGCTGCCCTGCTGGAAAAGCTGGCTGCCAAGGAGCGTGCAGTACTGGGCCGCGCCATTGGCCCTGATCCGCTTACGCCGGCAGGCTTTCTTGCCGCCGCCGAGCATGCGCTTGACCTGCCCGAAAAATCGCCAGTTCGCGCAGTGCTGCTACGATGCGCCGCGCATTATCTGGGGCAGGGGTTGAAGGACGCAAAGCCCCTCGACCCGGTGGCACGCTTTCATCTCGGTAATGGCGCCCGCATCGAACGCCTCAACTGGGCGGCCGACCCATCGCCCAAGGGGCTCAAACAGTCGTATGGCCTGATGGTGAATTACCTCTACGACCTGAAGCGTCTGGACAAGCACCGCGCCCTGCTCGCGCAGGGGAAAGTCCCGGTATCGGGCGACATCCAGGATTTGTACATTTGAGGACAGGCTGGGCCACAGATTGATTCGGCACTTTTCAGCATTTAACAGGAGACAAGCATGACATTTGAGTTTGAAGTTAGCCGCACGCGTCGCAGCGTGTTGCGCGCTGCGGCTGCCAGCGTTGCAGCGCTATCGTTTGCCAGCCATGCCCAGTCGGCCTGGCCTGCCAAGCCAGTGACGGTCATCGTACCGTTTCCCGCCGGCGGCGGCACCGATGCCTTTGCCCGCCCGCTCTCGGCGCAGTTTGCCAGGCTGACCGGCAAGCAGCTCATCATCGACAACCGGGGCGGCGCGGGCGGCACGCTGGGCGCCGGCATTGCGTCCAGGGCGCAGCCTGATGGTTACACGCTGTTCATGGGGGCGGTGCACCACGCCATCGCACCGGCCTTGTACCCCAAGCTCGATTACGACATTGAAAAAGACTTTGTGCCGCTGGCGCTGATCGCCAATGTGCCGCAGGTGCTGGTGGTGAACCCGAAAAATATCCCTGGCGACTTCAAAGCGTTTTTGGCGCAGATGCGCGCCAAGCCAGGTCGTTATAACTATGGTTCTGCCGGCGCCGGCACGTCGCACCATCTGGCCGGTGAGCTGTTCAAGCAGCAAACAGGTGCCTTTATTACCCACATTCCGTATCGCGGCGCGGGCCCTGCGCTGCAGGACCTGATTGCCGGCAATGTCGATATGGTGTTTGACGGGCTGGGCTCGTCGGCCAACCATATCAAGGGCGGCCGCATCAAGGCGCTGATGGTGTCGGGCGCCAAACGCAATCCGGCTTTTCCCGACGTGCCTTGCGCCGCCGAGCTGGGGCTGCCCGACTACACGGTCACCACCTGGTATGGCATGTGGGCGCCCAAGGGCACGCCTGCCGATATTCAGGCGCGCATCGTGGAAGACTTGCGCAAGCTGGCTGCCACCGATGAGCTGAAAACCATCTGGGCCAGCAACGGTGCAGAGTTTGGCAACCTGACGCCCGCGCAGTTTGGCGCCTTTGTCCACGCCGAGGTCAAGCGCTGGGCTGCAGTGGTGAAGGCCTCTGGCGCCAAACTGGAGTGAATGTGGCCCCCACGCTTTTTACTGCGTGTAATACGCTGCCCCCCGAGGGGGCTGAACTTCGCTTGGGGCGGCTCTGCGCTTCGTTTGGTGGCTTGCTGGTTGTTTCGGCAGCCGGGGTGGGTGCTGCGGTGTTTGAACAGATCAGCCGCGTTGGCCAGGTGGCGCTGCGCGCGACTCGCCTGAATAAAGCATGTTTCATGGCGTTTTCGCACGTCCTGTCTGCGCAAGAAGCTATTTATTTAATAGCAAATGTCTATGTTTACCCAGCTACTCGTGCGCACCGTGAGAGCGTGACTGTCGTCATGGAAAAACGCCCGCCAAGGTTTAATTTGTGAACGCTTGCATCCCCACTTTTTCGATAGTCTGAATTTCATGAAAAATCAAAACCTGTTTGCATCGCTGCGTGCTGCCTTCCCTGCCGCGCTGGACGATGTCGCCATTGAAACCGACAGCGGCCTGACGTATTCATGGCGCGACCTGGAGCACGGCACCGCCATGATGGCCAACCTGCTGCAGTCGCTGGGCCTTCCCGAAGGCGCCCGCGTCGCGGTGCAGGTTGAAAAATCGGTCGAGGCCCTGGTGCTGTACCTGGCGACCCTGCGCGCCGGCTATGTATTTTTGCCGCTTAATACCGCCTACCAGAGCGCTGAAATCGACTACTTCATCGGCAATGCCGAGCCGGCGGTGGTGGTCTGCAGCAGCCAGAACTTTGGCTGGGTCAGCAAAATCGCTTTCAAGGCCGGCACACAGAACGTGTTTACGCTGGACGACAACCGCAGCGGCTCCCTGCTGGATCGCGCCGCGCATTGCAGCGATCAGCATGAAGTGGCGCTCAAGCAGGAGGATGACCTGGCCGCCATTTTGTACACCAGCGGCACGACGGGACGCAGCAAGGGCGCGATGCTGTCGCACGGCAATCTGCTGAGCAACGCGCTGGTGCTCAAGGACTATTGGGGCTGGCAAAAAGGCGATGTGCTGATTCACGCCTTGCCGATTTTTCACGTCCACGGCCTGTTCGTCGCCATTCACGGCGCGCTGATCAATGGCAGCAAGATGATCTGGCTGTCGAAATTTGACCCCAAACGGGTGGTTGAAAAACTGCCGGAAGCCACCGTGTTCATGGGCGTACCGACGCTCTATGTCCGCCTGCTTGCTGAACCCGGCTTGAGCCGCGAAGCCTGCCGCAACATGCGCCTGTTCATTGCGGGGTCGGCACCGCTGCTGATCGAAACTTTCAAGGAATGGCAAGATCGCACCGGACACACCATTCTGGAGCGTTACGGCATGTCCGAAACCGCCATGCTCACTTCCAATCCTTACCAGGGCGGCGAGCGGCGGGGCGGCACGGTGGGCTTTGCGCTGCCGGGTGTGAGCCTGCGGGTGCAGGGTGACGATGGTCAGCCCCTGCCCGTGGGCGAGATTGGCGGCATCCAGGTCAAGGGGCCGAATGTCTTCAAGGCTTACTGGCGCATGCCGGAAAAAACGGCTGAAGAATTCACGGCCGACGGTTATTTCAAAACCGGCGATGTGGGCAGGATTGACGAGCGCGGCTACGTCACCATCGTCGGGCGCAGCAAGGATTTGATCATCAGCGGTGGCTACAACGTCTATCCGGCCGAAATTGAAGGCTATATCAATGAATTGCCGGGCGTGGCGGAAAGTGCGCTGGTCGGCGTGCCGCACCCGGATTTTGGCGAAGTCGGCGTCGCCGTCGTGATTGCCAGGCCGGGTGCGACGCTCGATGCGGCGCAAATCGTGGCGGCGCTCAAGTCAAAACTGGCTAATTTCAAGATTCCCAAGCAGTGTTTTGTGGTCATTGAACTGCCGCGCAACACCATGGGCAAAGTGCAGAAAAACCTGTTGCGCGAGCAGTACAAAGCACTGTTTACCTGAGGTTGGCGCCGGTCCGGGCGCCAACCCTGGCAGGGGTTTGCCCGGAACGGCCCCTACAATCTGCGGCAGAGCGGAGGACTGCACTTATGCCAGTTACTCGACCTCATTTTTGCCTTTTGTTTTACCTTTCCTGACGGAGTCCGGACATGATGAGAAAGCATTTGTGGACTTTTGCCTTTTCTGCGGTGGCCGCTATGGCTTTCAGTGCCTGCGGCAAAAAAGACGAGGCTCCTGCCCTTGTTAGCCAGGCAGCTCCGGCAAGTAGCGCGGTGGCGGTGAACACCGAAGAAAAGGTGCTCAACATCTACAACTGGCCGGACTACATCGCCAAGGACATGGTGGCGAACTTCGAGAAGGAAACCGGCATCAAGGTCAACTACCAGACTTTTGAGAACAACGAAGCGCTGCATGCCAAGCTGGTCGCCGGCAACACCGGCTACGACATCGTGGTGCCGGGTGCCGTGTTTGCCAGGCCGCAGATTGACGGCGGTTTGCTGGCGAAGCTGGACAAGTCCAAAATCAGCCATTACGGCAATCTGGACCCGGCCATCATGACCAAGCTGGACGCTATTGATCCGGGCAATGCCTACCTGGTGCCCTGGGCCTGGAGCTTCACCACCGTTGGCATTAACAAGGCCAAGGTTACCAAGGCATTGGGCGACACACCCCTGCCTGATAACGCCTGGGAGCTGGTGTTCAACCCGGTTTATACCGCCAAACTCAAGTCCTGTGGCATTGCCTACCTCGACTCACCGACCGAGGTGATTCCCCCGGCCATGCACTACCTGGGCAGGAAGGCCTACTCGAATGACCCGGCTGACCACAGGGCGGCGGGCGAGATGCTGGCCAGGGTGCGCCCGCACATCCGCATGTTCTCCAGCACCATGATTGACGACCTGGCCGGCGGCAAGGCCTGCGTGGCGCTGGGCTGGGCCGGCGACATCAACATTGCCCGTGCGCGCGCCATCGAGAACAAGAACGGCAATGAGGTCGAAGCGCTGCTGCCCAAAACCGGCGGCCTGATTTTCTTTGACACGCTGGCGATTCCGAAAGATGCCAAACATCCCAACAACGCGTTGGCTTTCATCGACTACTTTCTGCGGCCTGAAGTTTCGGCTTCGCTGACCAATGAACTGGGTTACGCCACCGCCAACAAGGCGAGCCTGGCCAAGGTGAAACCCGAAATTGCCCAGGACCAGGCGGTGTTCCCGAATGCCGACAACCTGCAGAAAATGGTGTCGCCCGCCAGCTTCAGCAATGAAGCGCGCGAATCCATGAGCAATGTCTTTACAAACTTCAAAAAAGGCAAATAGGCCCTTTTGGCAAAGCGCTGATTTCAATTTGAGCCCGGCTGTGCCTGCAACGCGTTGCAGGCACAGCTTTTTTTCAGGGTGGATATGCCCGCAGGACCCGTCATCATGAATCTGCCCCTGTCGCCTGGCGATGGCTATTTAAGAACCGAACTGCTGGTCAAGCGCTTTGACGGCGTGGTCGCGGTCGATGAAGTGTCGCTGTCGATCAACAAGGGCGAGATATTTGCCCTGCTGGGCAGCTCAGGCTGCGGCAAATCAACCTTGCTGCGGATGCTGGCGGGTTTTGAAAAACCGACCTCGGGCGCGGTGATCCTGAACGGTGTGGACATTGCATCCTTTCCGCCCTACGAGCGGCCCATCAACATGATGTTCCAGTCGTATGCGCTGTTTCCCCACCTCACTGTCTGGGACAACATTGCGTTTGGCCTTAAGCGCGAAGGCATGCCCAGGGCGCAGATCCAGACCCGCGTCGATGAAATGCTGAACCTGGTGCAAATGACAACGATGGCCAAAAGAAAGCCGCACCAGCTGTCAGGCGGGCAGCAGCAGCGCGTGGCGCTGGCCCGCAGCCTGGCCAAAAAACCGCAATTGTTGCTGCTCGATGAACCTATGGCCGCGCTGGACCGCAAGCTGCGCGAACACACCCAGTTCGAGCTGGTCAGCATCATTGAATCGGTCGGGGTGACCTGCGTGATGGTGACGCATGACCAGGAAGAGGCCATGACCATGGCGTCGCGCATTGCCGTCATGAGCCATGGCCGCGTGCTGCAGGTCGGCACGCCCAAAGAGATTTACGAGCATCCAAACGACCGCTTTGTCGCCGACTTCATTGGCAATGTCAACCTGTTTGAGGGGCAGCTGACGCTTGATGAATCGGATCGTTGTGAGGTTACGACCGAACTCGGCATCGTCAGCGTGGGTTACGGTATCAGCGGCACGGCCGGCATGGCGGTTGCGGTGGCCGTGCGTCCCGAGAAAATCCACATTGCCAAAGAGCGCCCGCCGGTCAGCCAGAACCTGCAGAACCTGTTTTGCGGCAAGGTGCGCAAGATTGCCTATTTCGGCAGCTACAACACCTTTATCGTGGAAACGCCGGGCGGGCGCAGCGTCAAGATTACCGAGACCAACGCCACGCGCAATGACGGCAGCTTCATCACCCGGGATGACGCTGTGTTTTTCTGGTGGGCCGATTCCGCCTCTGTCGTGCTGACGCAATAAGGGCACGCAATGAAAAACTTCCCATGGTTCTCGTGGCGGCCCGGACGGCGTTTTGTGATTGGCGTGCCCTACCTGTGGTTAATCGTTTTTTTCGTCCTGCCTTTCCTGATCCTGCTGCGTATCAGCGTCACCGACATGGGCAGCGGCGTGGACCCTTTCGCGCCCTTGATTGATTCGGCATCGGGCACCTGGCACCTGATTCTGAAATACGACAACTACCTGTCGATTTTCAGAAACCCGGAAGAGGGCGCCAGCGCGCTGTGGGGCAACACCCTCTACCTGGACGCCTACAAAACCTCGCTGAAATATGCGTTTTTCACCACCCTGCTGTGCTTGGCTGTCGGCTATCCGTTTGCCTATTTTCTGGCCCGCGCCAGGCCATCGGTTCGGCCGGCGCTGCTGATGCTGGTCATGCTGCCGTTCTGGACTTCCTTCCTGCTGCGCGTCTATGCCTGGAAGGGCATTCTGGCGGACCAGGGCGTACTCAACAAGCTGCTGATGTCGCTGGGCCTCATCCAGGAACCGATGGCAATGCTCTATACCGATGTCTCCATGCTGGTCGGAATGACTTATGTGTACTGCCCGTTCATGATCCTGCCGCTGTATGCCAACCTGGTGAAAATGGATGTCCGCCTGCTCGAGGCTGCGCATGATCTCGGCGCGAGCGCCTGGAAAGCGTTCTGGCTCATCACGGTGCCGCTGAGCAAGTCCGGCATCGTGGCCGGCTCCATGCTGGTGTTCATTCCCTGCGTCGGCGAGTTTGTCATTCCTTCGCTCTTGGGCGGCGCTGAAAACGTCATGATTGGCCGCGTCGTGTGGGACGAGATGTTCAGCAGCAACAACTGGCCGCGCGCAGCCAGCCTGTCGGTTGTGATGATTCTGCTTATTCTTGTGCCGCTGGCGTTTTACTACCGCGCCAGCCACGAGCGCATTGCTGTAAAGGAATCCTGAGATGAAATGCCTGTTGGGCTTTGTGCAAAATCATGTCGGCCGACTCTGGCTCGGGCTGGTGTATCTGTTCCTCTACATCCCGCTGCTTTTCCTGATTCTTTTTTCCTTCAACAGCACCCGCCAGGATGGCGTGTTCACCGGCTTTTCGCTGCGCTGGTATGAGGCCCTGCTGTCGGACTCGCGGCTGGTGGAAGGCTTTTTCCTGTCGCTCAAGGTCGCGCTGGTCACCGGCACGCTGTCGGTGGTGCTGGGCAGCTTTGCCGCCTTTGTGCTGGTGCGCTATTTGCGCTTTAGCGGGCGAACGCTGTTTTACGGCCTGGTCAATGCGCCTCTGGTCATGCCTGAGGTCATCATCGGGCTGTCCTTGCTGCTGCTTATGGTGGCCGTGCAGCGCACTGTCGGCTGGCCTGAGCGCGGCTTCATCACCATCGTGACCGGCCACACGCTGCTGGGCATGGCCTATGCCACGGTGGTGATTCAGTCGCGCCTGGGCGAAATGGATCGGGCGATTGAGGAAGCCGCGATGGACCTGGGCTGCAGGCCGATGCAGGTGTTTTTTCTGGTGACCTTGCCCACTATCGCGCCGGCGTTGGTCTCGGCCTGGCTGCTGACCTTCACCCTGTCGTTTGATGATGTGGTGATTTCCGAATTCTTATCGGGGCCGGGCGTGACGACCTTGCCGCAGGTGATTTTCAGCTATGCCCGCCGGGGCGTGAACCCGTCCATCTATGCGGCAGCCACGATTTTGATTGCCGTCGTGTCCATGGGCATCATCGCCTACAGCCTGTACATGGTGCGCCAGCAGCGACGCCTTGACCGCGAAATCAATGCAGCCCTGCGTCCGGAACAGGCTGTCGCACCCCCCGTTGCGGCAAGGTAGCCAGCACCACGCCGGTCAATGCGATGGTGAAAGCGCCCATCTGCGTGCCGTTTAATGTTTCGCCCAGCGCGAGGACGCCGACCGCCGCAGCGCTCACAGGCAGCAACACGGTGAACACGCCGGCCTGGTTGGCGGGAATGGTTTTCAGTCCGGTCATCCAGAGCCAGACAGTCCACACACTGGCGGCCAGCGAATAAAACAGCAGTAGCATCCAGGCGGACGGCGCCACGCCGGCAAAGTCAAAATCCCGCGCCATCCACAGGCCGAAGGGCGTTACCAGCGCAAACCCCCAGAGGTTGATGAGCGACGTGATGCGTTTGGGGCTGAGAACGCCGGTCAGCTTTTTGCCGATCACCGCATAGGCAGCCTCGCACAGCACCGCGCCGACCAGCAACAGATTTCCCTGCCAGGCCTGTTTTGAGATCAAATCGGCCTCTTGCGCAATGTACACGGGCGCAGACAGCTCATTTTTTGATAGCGAAACCAGGCCAATGCCAATCACCGCGCAGGCGACCGCGCCCCACACCCGCAGACTGATGCGTTCGCGCAGAAACAGCCAGCTCATCAACGCCACCGCCGCCGGAATTGCCGCCATGATGACGCCGGCCGCTACCGCGCTGGTCATGCTCACGCCAAACAGCATGCAGATTGAAAACAGGAAGTTGCCCAGGAACGATTCCAGAAAAACCAGGCGTTTTGTCTGGCCACTCATGGGGATTTCGTCGGCCGGCTTTTTCAGCCAGTGCAGCATCGCCAGCCCGCCCAGGCCAAAGCGCAACCAGGCCAGCAGAAAGACGGGCAGGGCGGCGACCAGTGGTTTGGACAGCGCCACATAGCTGCCCACCAAGGACATGCTGAGCGCGAGACAGGCGTAAGCCGCAAAGCGATTCATTAAACTGGGGTCCTGTTGCACCGGCTTGCGGCGGGTCGGTTGATAGGGCTGACCAGGAGGTCAAGCGCCGGTTGAAATCATGCCTTACTTTCAGGCACGAACTGGAGTCTTCAAGGATGTCGCTATTGTCTGTCCGTCACGTTTTTGTCTATGGCACCTTGCGCCAGGGGGAAGCGCGGGATATCACCCGCTTGCTGCCTGCGCCGCAGTGGGTCGGCCATGCGCGCGTGCCGGGAGTGCTTTATCACCTGGGCGCGTATCCGGGGATGGTGCTTGGCGCGCCGGGCTGGATTCACGGCGAGGTGTATGAAATCAGCCCTGAACTTGAACGCCTGCTCGACGAGATCGAGGAAGTGTGGCCCCAGCAAAGCGGTGAGTACTGCAAGCGAAAGATAGTGGTGCGGCTTGACGAAACGGCTGAAGAAGTCATCTGCATTGTTTACGAGATTGCGTCGGATCGCATCCTTGGCATGCCCGTCATTCTTTGCGGCGACTGGGTTCAGCACCGCCTTGTTGCAGCATCTCAAGCATGAGTACGCTTGCGCTGCACAAATTTCACAATTCAGCAATTGCCTTTCATAATATGAAAAATAAAATTGGTGCAGTGCAAGATAATTTCTCAATATAAGAAATTAAATTTCATATTGCGGTAAATATAAAAATGCCATTGATTTTATTGGATTTTATTTTTGTCTTATATAAGACATAAGAGCTTTAAATGGTCTTGTACAAGACTTAGAATCAAGACACTTCTTTTCAACCTACGGAGCGAACCATGCCACAAAGCCTCACCGAACAACTCAGCCGCGAACAGCAAATCTCGGCCCTTGAAAAAGACTGGGCCACCAATCCCCGCTGGAAGGGCATCAAACGCGGCTACAGCGCCGCTGACGTCGTTCGTTTGCGCGGTTCCTTCCCGATCGAGCACACGCTGGCTCGCCGCGGTGCTGAAAAACTCTGGGGGCTGGTCAACAATGAGGCTTACGTCAACTGCCTGGGCGCACTGACCGGCGGCCAGGCCATGCAGCAGGTGAAAGCCGGTGTCAAGGCCATTTACCTGTCGGGCTGGCAAGTTGCCGCCGACAACAACAGCTACGCCTCGATGTACCCAGACCAGTCGCTGTACCCGGTGGACTCGGTGCCCACCGTGGTCGAGCGCATCAACAACACCTTCCGCCGTGCGGACGAAATCCAGCATTCCAAAGGCATTGACGCTGGCGACGCAGGCTATATCGACAACTTCGCGCCCATCGTGGCCGATGCGGAAGCCGGTTTTGGCGGCGTGCTGAATGCGTTTGAACTGATGAAGGCCATGATCAAGGCTGGCGCTGCAGGCGTTCACTTTGAAGACCAGCTTGCTTCCGTCAAGAAATGCGGCCACATGGGCGGCAAAGTACTGGTGCCTACCGCCGAAGCCTGCCAGAAACTCATCGCTGCCCGCATGGCTGCCGACGTTTGCGGCGTGCCGACCCTGGTGATTGCCCGTACCGATGCAGAAGCCGCCGACTTGCTGACCAGCGACTACGACGAGAACGACAAGCCTTTCATCACCGGCGAACGAACCGCTGAAGGTTTTTACAAGACCAAAAAAGGCATGGACCAGGCCATCTCGCGCGCCGTGGCCTATGCCCATTACGCCGACCTGGTGTGGTGTGAAACCGGTACGCCAGATCTTGAATTCGCGAAGAAATTTGCCGACGCCGTGCACAAGGTTCACCCTGGAAAAATGCTGGCATACAACTGCTCGCCATCGTTTAACTGGAAGAAAAACCTGGACGACGCGACCATTGCCCGGTTCCAGAAAGAGCTCGGCGCAATGGGCTACAAATACCAGTTCATCACGCTGGCCGGCATCCACTCCATGTGGTACAACATGTTCGATTTGGCGCAAGACTACGTCAAGCGCGGCATGACGGCTTATATCGAGAAGGTGCAGGAGCCCGAATTTGCAGCCCGCGACCGTGGCTACACCTTTGTGTCGCACCAGCAGGAAGTCGGCACCGGCTACTTCGACGAAGTGACCACCGTCATTCAGGGCGGCAAGTCCAGCGTCACCGCGCTGACGGGTTCGACTGAAGAAGAGCAATTCCACTGACCTGAAGTGCAAGCCGGTGCGGCGTAAAATTACGTCATTCCGGCTTTTCTCTTTTTTCAAGCGCGGCTCGTCCGCGCTTTTTTTATTCTTGTTTTCGCAACCATGATTCAAATCACACTTCCTGACAGCTCCAAACGCGACTATTCCGACCCGGTCACGGTGGCCCAGGTTGCCGCGTCAATCGGCACCGGCCTGGCCAAGGCGGCCCTGGGCGGCAAGGTCGATGGCAAGCTGGTCGATACCAGCTACCTCATCAGTCAGGACAGTGCCGTTTCCATCATCACCGCCAAAGACGCCGATGGCCTGGAGCTGATTCGCCACAGTGCCGCGCACTTGCTGGCCTACGCCGTCAAGGACTTGTTTCCTGAGGCGCAAGTCACCATCGGTCCGGTGATTGAAAACGGGTTTTTCTACGATTTTTCCTACAAGCGGCCCTTCACGCCAGAAGACCTGACGGCCATCGAAAAGCGCATGACCGAACTCGTCGCCAAGGATGAGCCGGTCAAACGCCGCGTCTTGCCACGCGACGAAGCCGTGGCGCATTTCAAAAGCCTTGGCGAGCATTACAAGGCCGAGATCATTGCCAGCATTCCGGCCAATGAAGATGTCTCGCTGTACCGCGAAGGCACGTTTGAAGATTTGTGTCGCGGCCCTCATGTGCCAAGCACCGGCAAGCTGAAGTTTTTCAAGCTCATGAAGGTGGCTGGCGCTTACTGGCGCGGCGACCACCGCAACGAGATGCTGCAGCGCATCTACGGCACTGCCTGGGCGACGAAAGACGAGCTGCAGCAGTACCTGACGATGCTGGAAGAAGCCGACAAGCGCGACCACCGCAAGCTGGGCAGGGAACTGGACCTGTTCCACATCGATGATCATGCGCCTGGTCTGGTGTTCTGGCACCCCAAGGGCTGGACGGTCTGGCAGGGCGTTGAGCAGTACATGCGCAAGGTCTACCAGGACAACGGTTACCAGGAAGTCAAGGGTCCGCAACTGCTGGACAAGACGCTCTGGGAAAAAACCGGTCACTGGGACAAGTACCGCGACAACATGTTCACGACCGAGAGCGAGAAACGCGATTTCGCGCTCAAGCCAATGAACTGCCCCGGCCACATTCTGATCTTCAAGCAGGGCATCAAGAGCTACCGCGATCTGCCGCTGCGTTACGGCGAGTTCGGCCAGTGCCACCGTAATGAGCCTACAGGCGGCCTGCACGGCATCATGCGCGTGCGCGGCTTTACCCAGGATGACGGTCACATTTTCTGCACCGAAGAGCAGGTTTTGAAAGAGTGCGTTGATTACACGACGCTGCTGCAAAAAGTCTATACCGACTTCGGCTTCAAAAACATCATCTACAAGGTCGCCACGCGGCCAGAAGCCCGCATCGGCTCCGACGAAAGCTGGGACAAGGCGGAGCATGCCCTGATCGAAAGCCTGCGGGCTTCAGGCTGTGAATTTGAAATCTCCCCGGGAGAAGGTGCGTTTTACGGGCCGAAGATTGAATACACGCTCAAGGATGCGATTGGCCGGCAGTGGCAGTGCGGCACGATTCAGGTCGATTTCTCGATGCCCGAGCGGCTTGATGCCGAATATGTCGGTGAAGACGGCGCGCGCCATCGGCCCGTCATGCTACACCGGGCAATTGTGGGCAGTCTGGAGCGATTTATCGGAATTTTGATCGAGGAACATGCCGGCGCACTGCCCACCTGGCTCGCACCCGAGCAGGTTTCCGTGCTGACTATTACCGATTCCCAGGCCGATTACGCTCGGTTAGTTGCTAAAACGCTGCAGAATCAAGGGCTTAGGGTCAACCTTGACCTGCGCAATGAGAAAATTACGTATAAAATACGCGAGCACTCGTTGCAAAAGCTTCCCTTTATCCTTGTTGTAGGCGACAAAGAAGTGGTGGCTGGAGCAGTTTCAGTGCGTGCCCGGGGTAATAAAGACCTTGGCGTGATGTCCCTTGAAGCGTTTGCTGCGCAAATTGCTTCGGACATTGCACAAAAAGCCTGATTTTCATAGGATTTTGATGAATAAAGGCTGATGTCCTTTCAGGACGGGCGCAAGCAGCTATAGCTTTTATAGCAGATATTGAAGGATTCGCACCATCGCTACAGAATTTCGTGACCGCCGTCACCGTGAAGAACGCAAGCATCGCTTGAACCGTGAAATCATGGCCCCTGAAGTACGC
>JAYWDL010000122.1:0-17102 GCA_043779865.1 Polaromonas sp. | reverse complement strand
TTCATCTGGACAAAAAGCGCCCAAGACATTCTGCAAAAAGTCATGCGGGCGAAGGCAAAACTCAAAACAGTTCAAACAGAGTGAGACACTACACTAGCGGCTTTTATGTCGCACCCACGATGTTTGGCCCCGTGCCGCGCACCCACGCACTGGCCTGCGAAGAGGTGTTTGGCCCGGTGCTCGCAGTGATTCCGTTTGACGACGAGGAAGACGCCGTGGCTCTGGCCAATGCCACCGACTTCGGTTTGCTGGCTGGCATCTGGACGCGAGACGGCAGCCGCCAGACGCGCATGGCAAAGCGCATGCACTGCGGCCAGGTCTACATCAACTGCTACGGCGCAGGCGGTGGCATTGAATTGCCGTTTGGCGGTGTCAAGCGCAGCGGCCACGGGCGCGAAAAAGGCTTTATGGCGCTGGAGGAGTTTTGCAATGTCAAGGTCGTGGTGCAGTACCACGGCGAGTAACTCACATCGAACAACACCCATCAATCAATTACTTCAAATGAAAGCGAAACCACTATGAGACTCAAAAACAAGGTGACCATCGTTACCGGTGCAGCCAGCGGCTTTGGTGCCGAAATTGCTCGCCAGTATGTGGCTGAAGGTGCCATGGTTGTGGTTGCCGACATTAACGAGGCCGGTGCGAAGGCAGTGGCCGACTCGCTCGGCCCCAACGCCATCGCTGTGACTTGTGACGTCACCCAGCGCGCGGCCATTGACAACCTGGTGGCCAAGACGGTCGAAAAATTTGGCCGCCTCGACATCGTGATCAACAACGCAGGCTGGACCCACAAAAACCAGCCCATGCTGGAGGTTGATGAAGCCACGTTCGACCGCGTCTACAACATCAACGTCAAGTCGATCTTTCACATGACGCACGCGGTCGTGCCGCTGATGCGCCAGCAAGGTGGCGGCGTGATTTTGAACATCGGCTCCACGGCAGGCATTCGCCCTCGCCCGGGCCTGACCTGGTACAACAGCTCCAAGGGCGCGGTCAACATACTGTCGAAATCCATGGCGGTAGAACTCGGGCCGGACAAAATTCGTGTGAACGCCATCTGTCCGGTGATGGGCGCCACAGGTTTGCTGGAATCGTTCATGGGCATGCCCGACACACCCGAAAATCGCCAGAAGTTCATCGCCACCATTCCGCTGGGGCGTTTGTCGGAACCGAGGGACATCGCCCGCGCGGCGGTTTTTCTCGGCAGCGACGATGCCGAGTTCATTAGCGGCGTCGAGTTTCCGGTGGACGGGGGGCGTACGGTCTGAGCTGCTTACCCGGGCGAGAGGCCCAGGGCATGCGGCGCGTGCCCTGGGTGTCAAATCACTCTATCTTCGTTAAAGCACCACAACGTCACGCATGGCCTGACCAGTTGCCATGCGGTCAAAGCCGCGATTGATATCGTCCAGCGATAAATGCTCGCCCATCAATCGATCAACCGGTAGCTTGCCCTGCTGGTAAAGGTCAATGTAACGTGGAATATCGCGGGCCGGAACAGCTGAGCCGATGTAGCTGCCGCGCAGCGTGCGTTCTTCGGCCACCAATTGCACGGGCGGCAATGCGAACCGGCGGTCGGGGTGTGGCAACCCGGCTGTCACTGTACTTCCGCCGCGTCGGGTGATGCGCCAGGCGAGTTCCATGGCCGGAATCGCACCGGCCATTTCAAACGCATAGTCAACGCCACCTTTTGTCAACTCGCGCACCTGGTCGGCAGCATCAGCATGACTCGCATTGACAGTAGCCGTCGCGCCCAGTTCACGCGCCAGTGCCAGCTTGGCCTCGTTCAAGTCGAGCGCTACCACTTGGCGCGCGCCGCTGACCACTGCGGCCAGCAAGGCACTGAAGCCGACGCCCCCCAGCCCCAAAACTGCCACCGTCGTTCCAGCCTGCACGCGGGCGGTGTTAATGACAGCGCCCACTCCGGTCAGCACGGCACAGCCGAATAGTGATGCTTCGGCGTAACTGATTTCCGCTTCCAGCTTGACGCAAGAACGGCGCGACACAACAGCATAGTCAGCAAAGCCGGAAACACCGACATGGTGGTTCACGGGTTGACCGTTCAGGTGCAGCCGGCGCTCGCCGGATAACAAGGTTCCGGCACCATTGCTCGCGGCACCCGGCTCGCACAAAGCTGGGCGGCCTTCCGCGCAGGGCATGCAGCAGCCGCAACTGGGCATAAAGACCATCACAACGCGATCGTCAGGCACAAGATCAGTAACGCCAGCGCCACATTCAATAATTTCACCCGCCGATTCATGCCCCAGCACCATGGGCAGCGGTCGAGGTCTGTCGCCCGAAATCACGGACAAGTCTGAATGGCAAAGCCCCGCCGCACGAATACGCACCAGTACTTCGCCGGGGCCTGGTGGGTCAAGCTCGACTTCCCGAATCTGCAGCGGACGGCTTTGTGCATAAGGGGCAGGAGCGCCCATGGTTTCAAGAACGGCAGCGCGAATCTTCATTTCAATTTCCTCTGCCTTTAAGGCTACAAAAAAACCAGTTTTTTTATTACTTTTCAGCGATGAGAATTTTCAGTCGCGGCTTTTTTCACCTGGCGTGAAATGATGAGCCGCTGAATCTGGTTGGTGCCCTCGTAGAGCTGCGTTACCTTTGCATCGCGCATGAAGCGCTCTACCGGATGACGGCGGCTGTAGCCATTGCCGCCAAAAATATCGACCGCGCTTGAGGCCACGTCCATCGCAACATCTGAAGTGAAGCATTTAGCGACTGATGAGAGATGCGTGCAATTCGCCGCGCCTGCGTCCAGCGCCGTATTGGCTTCATAAGCCAGGTGGCGGGCGGCGCGGATTTTCATGTCCATGTCAGCAATTTGAAATCCGATGGACTGGTGATCGATGATGGGAACGCCAAACGTCTCGCGGCTCATGGCGTACCCGACGGCAGCGTCAAACGCGGCGCGTGCAATGCCAAGCGCCTGCGCTGCAACGGCGGCGCGGGTGCGGTCTAGCGTTCGCATGGCCAGCACAAAACCACTGCCAACGTCGCCCAGGCGGTGCGCGTCGCTCACGCGTACATCGCTTAATTCAAGGTTGTAAGTTGGCGATCCGCGAAGCCCCATCGTCGGCTCCGCACCCAAAATGCGAAAGCCTTCTCTGCCTGTTGGAACGATGAAGGCGGTGAATCCTTTACTGCCGCCAGCAGGGTCGGTGCGGGCAAATACGATGCAAAAGCCGTTTGGCTGCCGAACATTGCAAATCCACGCTTTGTGACCTGAAATGACCCAGCCGTCGCCGTCGCCGTCGCGCACGGCACAGGTCTGCATCGCGCCAATGTCTGACCCGGCGTTTGCTTCTGTTAATCCGTAGGAGGCAAATAATTCGCCACGTGCAACCGGAGCGGCAAACATCTGCCGCTGCTCAGGCGTGCCGGCGAGGGCAAGCGGCGTGCAGCCCAACTCGTTGACCTGCGGAATCATTGACACAGCGGCAGATGCCCGCGCAACTTCTTCGATCAACACAGCTCGACCCAAAAACCCAAGCCCCAATCCGCCGCAGTCATCCGGAACAATGGCGCGCAGCAGTCCATGCTCAACAAACAGGGCATGAAGATCATCGGGATAAGCGGCTGCGGCTTCGATCTCCATTGCACGCGGCCTCACATGGCGCTCGCAAAATTCAATCACCCGCTCCCGGAAGGCCTCGATTTTTACCGGCAATTTGTAGCTTGGGAGTTCAGTGTTGGGCATTCAGTCATCCTAAGGGAAATCATGATTTAGCTCAATCGGATTTGCGTTCGGGTTCTGGGAAACACTTGGAAAAACCTTGAAAGGTGTTTTAAAAAGATCACCCTATCCAATGCAACAAGCCTTCTAAAAATCCGAAGTGCTGGTTCTGAAATCAATGATTGCGCTGGGTGGTGGCTACTGCGACCATATGCGACCCAAGAGGAGAAAAAAATGCACAGCCTGAACGACCATCAGAACTTAGATCGTCGATTTTTTATGATGATGCTCAACGCGCTACTGGGTGTATTGGCCCCAGCCGCGCTCGTGTTCGCCCAGCCAGGCTACCCCAGCCATCCGGTCGTGATGATCGTGCCGCAGGCACCGGGCGGCACCAACGACATTGTGGGTCGGCTAGTCAGTCAAAAACTGGGCGAGGTATTGAACGCTTCTGTAATAGTTGAAAACCGGCCAGGCGCAGGCGGCAATATTGGCACCCAGGCGGCGGCCAAGGCTTCAAAAGACGGCTACACGCTGCTCATGACGATTAGCAGCAGCCAGGCCATCAACCCGGCGCTCTACAAAAACCCTGGTTTCGATCCGGTCAAGGATTTCAAGCCCATCGCTTTGATTGGCGCGGTGCCAAATGTATTGCTGGTGCATCCTTCGTTTCCAGCAAAGTCAGTGGCTGAACTGGTGGCATTGGCCAAAGCCAAACCGGGTCAGTACCAATACGCTTCGGCGGGCAATGGCACACTGAACCACTTGCTGGGTGAAATGCTGGGTAGCATGACGGGCACCAGTCTGCAGCATGTGCCCTACAAGGGCGTAGCCCCGGCGCTGAATGACGTGCTGGGCGGGCAACTGCCGATTTTATTTGCCAGCTTGCCATCCTCATTGGCGTATATCAAGGCCGGTAAGTTGCGCGCGCTGGCGGTTAGCGGTGCCAGCCGCTCGCCGGTGTTGCCCGAGGTGCCGGCGCTGGCTGAAACCGTGCCCGGCTACAACGGAACACTGTGGATTGGCCTTTTCGCCCCGGCCGGTGTGCCGCAAGACGTGCTGGCCCGGCTGCAGGACGGTATGAGCAAGGCGCTGGCTTCCAAAGATCTGCGAGACAAGCTCGAACTGCAAGGCGTGGAATTGGCGGGCACGCCCGAGCGGCCCGTGACGCCCGAGCAGTTCACCATGCTGCTCAATGACGACATCGCCAAATGGGCGCGCATTGTCAAGTCGTCCGGTGCCTCCGTCGATTGATCCTGAACTTCAATTTCAATTTCAACTTCAACTTCAACTTCAACCGCACACTTTTTTCGACGATGAACACCGATACCCACACCCTCGACGCCGCGACCCTGACCCAGCTGCAAGGCTGGGCCGGCAAGACCGACACGCTGAGCGATGACATCACCGCCGCGCCGGTGCGCGCACTGTCCGCTACGCTGGACTGCGATGATCCGGCGCCCAGACCTGGCACGGCCTTGCCGCCGCTGTGGCATTGGTTGTATTTTTTGCCGCAGCATCGCCAGAGCGAGATCGGCCCTGACGGTCACGCCAAACGCGGCGGTTTTCTGCCGCCCGTGCCGCTGCCGCGCCGTATGTGGGCCGGTGGCCGGCTGCAATGGATGCAGGGCAATCCCCTCGTTGTGGGCGATGCCGTCCAGCGCATTTCACGCATTGAGTCGGTCACACACAAGGCCGGCCGCACCGGCGACTTGCTGTTTGTGCTGGTGAAGCACGAAGTCCATAACGCCAGGGGCCTGGCATTAACTGAAGAGCATGACATCGTCTATCGGGCTGCTGCCCAGCCGGACGACCCGGTGCCGCCGCCCGTTGCGGCTGAACAAGGCGCCGCCTGGCAGCGCGAGATTGTGCCCGACGATGTGATGCTGTTCCGCTACTCCGCACTGACCTTCAACGGCCACCGCATCCACTATGACCGCAAGTACGTGACCGAAGTGGAAGGCTATCCGGGCCTGATTGTTCATGGCCCGCTGATTGCCACGCTGCTGGCCGATCTGGTGCGCCGCCAGCTACCCAACGCCTTCATCAATCGCTTTAACTTCAAGGCGGTGCGGCCGACTTTCGATTTGCACCCCTTCCGGCTGAACGGCCAACCCTCCGCCGACGGCAGAACCGTGAAGCTATGGGCCGAGGATCACGAAGGCTGGCTCACCATGCAAGCCACTGCCGAGCTGGCTTGAATTAAATTTTCCCCTACAGAAACCGTCATGATCAAAACCTCGACCGACAAATACCAGGATATTCGCGACGCCGTGCGCGCATTGTGCGCAGAGTTTCCCGATGAATACCATCGCAAGATCGACGAAGCTAGGGCTTACCCGGAAGCCTTTGTCGATGCACTGACCAAGGCTGGCTGGCTGGCTGCAATGATCCCGCACGAATACGGCGGCTCGGGCCTGGGCCTGGCCGAAGCGTCGGTGTTCATGGAAGAGATCAACCGCAGCGGCGGCAATTCGGGCGCCTGCCACGGCCAGATGTACAACATGGGCACGCTGCTGCGCCATGGTTCCCAGATGCAAAAAGAGCTGTATCTGCCAAAAATAGCCAGCGGCGAATGGCGTTTGCAGTCAATGGGCGTGACCGAGCCCAGCACCGGCACCGACACCACCAAGATCAAGACCACCGCCGTCAAAAAAGGCGACCGCTACGTTGTCAACGGCCAGAAGGTGTGGATTTCACGCGTTCAGCACTCCGACTGGATGATTCTGCTGGCGCGCACCACGCCGCTGGCTGAGGTGAAGAAGAAAACCGAAGGCATGTCGATCTTCATGGTCGATCTGCGCCAGGCCGAAAAGTGCGGCATGACGGTGCGCCCCATTGCCAACATGGTCAACCACGAGACCAACGAGCTGTTCTTCGAGAACCTCGAAATCCCGGAAGAAAACCTGATTGGCCAGGAAGGCCAGGGCTTCAAGTACATCCTGGACGGCCTGAATGCCGAGCGCACGCTGATCGCCGCAGAGTGCATTGGTGACGGTTACTGGTTTATTGACCGCGTGACCAAATACGTCAGCGAGCGTGTGGTCTTTGGCCGCCCGATCGGGCAAAACCAGGGTGTGCAGTTCCCGATTGCCGAGGCCTATATCGAAATCGAGGCCGCCAACCTGATGCGCTACAGGGCCTGCGAGTTGTTCGACGCGCACCAGCCCTGCGGTGCCCAGGCCAACATGGCCAAGTATTTAGCGGCCAAAGCGTCATGGGAGGCGGCCAACGCCTGCATCCAGTTCCACGGCGGCTTCGGCTTTGCCAATGAATACGACATTGAGCGCAAGTTCCGCGAGACCCGCCTGTACCAGGTCGCGCCGATCTCGACCAACCTGATCCTGAGCTATGTGGCCGAGCACCAGCTGGGCCTGCCGCGCTCATTTTGAGATATTGCGGGACAGACCGCAGCGGCGCAGCCGCAAGCTCTGTCCTCAACCGTATAGAAGCGGGACAAACCGCAGCCGCCAGGCGGCAAGCGCTGTCCCCAACTGACTAAAGGCTTCCATGACACGACCGCTTGAAGGTATTACCGTTATTTCGCTCGAACATGCGATTGCGGCGCCGTTTTGCACCCGGCAACTGGCCGACCTCGGCGCCCGCGTCATCAAGGTCGAGCGTCCTGGCCCTGGCGATTTCGCGCGTGCCTATGACAGCCGCGTCAGGGGCCAGGCTTCGCATTTCGTCTGGACCAACCGCTCCAAGGAAAGCCTGACGCTTGACCTGAAGCAGCCCGAGGCGCTGGCGGCGCTGAAAGACTTGTTGGACAAGGCAGACGTCCTCGTGCAAAACCTCGCGCCCGGCGCGGCGGCGCGAATGGGCCTTTCATTCGAGGCGCTTAACAAAGCTCATCCGCAACTGATTGTTTGCGATATTTCCGGCTATGGCGAGGACGGCCCGTACCGCGACAAGAAAGCCTATGACCTGCTGATCCAGAGCGAAGCTGGCATGCTGTCGATCACCGGCACGCCCGACGAACCTTCCAAGGCGGGCAACTCGATGGCCGACATTGCCGCCGGCATGTATGCCTACACCGGCATCCTTTCAGCGCTGCTGCTGCGCGGCAAGACGGGGCGGGGCAGCCACATCGATGTGTCCATGCTGGAGTCGCTGGCCGAATGGATGGGCTACCCCTTGTATTACGCGTTCGAGGGCGCGCCGCCCCCGCCGCGCACCGCAGCCTCGCACGCCAGCATCTACCCTTATGGCCCGTTTCAGGCGGGCGACGGCGCCACGGTGATGCTGGGCCTGCAGAACGAGCGCGAGTGGAAGGCGTTTTGCGAGGTGGTGCTACAGGATGCTGGTTTGGCCACCGACCCGCGCTTTGACAGCAATGCGAAACGCAATGAGCACCGCGAGGCACTCAAGGCCATCATCCTCGCCACATTCGCCCGGCTGAACACGGCCGAGGTCGTGGCGCGGCTCGATGAGGCGCAGATTGCCAACGCCCGCATGAACAGCATGGCAGAGGTCTGGGCGCATCCGCAGCTCAAGGCACGCGAGCGCTGGCAGACCGTGGGCTCGCCTGCAGGCGACATTCCCGCGCTGCTGCCACCGGGCCGCAACAACTGTTTTGACTACCGCATGGACGCCATTCCCGCCGTCGGCCAGCACACCGAGGCCATCCTGCGCGAACTGGGCCAGGGCGATGAAGCCATTGCCCGACTGCGCGCGGACAAGGCCATTTGAGCAGGCCCGGCTAAACAGGCTTGTTACTACTAAAAACATAGCTGTCTGCGCACGTATTCAATGCGCCAGATACCAATTTGATTCATAAGGATGCCTTGCATGAACTCTCCTACCGCCCAACTTGCCGCCTTTGCGGCCGGCCTGCGTTTTGACTCCATTCCTGAGCCGGTGGTTCGCCGGACAGAAGACCTGCTGGTGGACTGGTTCGGCTCGGCCGTGGCCGGCCATGGCTCGCGTCCTGTGCAAAGCATCACACGCTTTGCACAGGCCATGGGACCCCAGCCCGTCACGGGCTGCGACACGCCGCCTGCCGGCCCCGCCGAGGTGATCGTCAGTCGGGCCCGCACCAGTCCGTACTTTGCGGCCATGGCCAATGCGGCCGCGTCGCATGTGGCTGAGCAGGACGATGTGCACAACGGCTCGGTGTTCCACCCGGCCACGGTTGTCTTCCCGGCAGCCGTGGCTTGCGCGCAGGCGCTGGGCGCCAGCGGGCAGCAGTTGCTCACGGCTTGCGTGGCGGGCTACGAGGTGGGTATCCGCGTCGGTGAATTCCTCGGCCGTTCGCACTACAAGGTGTTCCACACCACGGGCACGGCCGGCACGCTGGCGGCCGCGGCGGCAGTGGGCCATCTGCTCGGGCTCGATGCGCGGCAGATGCAGCACGCCTTCGGCTCGGCCGGTACGCAGTCAGCGGGCCTGTGGGAGTTTCTGCGCACCGCGGCCGACAGCAAGCAGCTGCACACGGCACACGCATCGGCTGCGGGTTTGATGTCGGCCTATCTGGCCAAGGACGGCTTCACCGGGGCAGCACAGATTCTTGAAGGCCCGCAGGGCATGGCGGCCGGCATGTCGAGCGACGCTGACCCCGCCAAACTCACCGACGGCCTTGGCACACGCTGGGCCACGGCCGAGACATCGTTCAAATACCACGCCTGTTGCCGGCACACGCATCCGGCAGCCGATGCGCTGCTCCAGGTCATGCAGCTTCATGGTCTCAAGCCCGAAGATTTGGTCCGCGTTATCACGCATGTGCATCAGGGGGCCATCGACGTGCTGGGTCCGGTGCTGCGGCCCGCCACGGTGCACCAGAGCAAGTTCTCCATGGGAACGGTGCTGGCGCTGGTGGCGCGTTTCGGCCATGCCGGTCTGGCCGAGTTCGACCAGCATTTCCTCGACGACAGCACGCAAAGCCTGCGCGACCGCGTGAGCATGGAGCTCGACGCTGAAGTCGATGCCGCCTACCCCCAGCGCTGGATCGGCAAGGTCACGGTGCACACCACCGATGGCCGCGTGCTGCACGGTCGGGTGGACGAGCCCAAGGGCGACCCCGGCAATACGCTGAGCCGCGAAGAGATCACCGCCAAGGCGCTGCGACTTGCTGCGTTCAGCGGGGGTGCGACGGCCACTGAAATGCAGGTCGCCATCGATGCGCTGTGGCAGATTGCCAGCGTGCCGGTGGTGGGCGCCTTGTGGTCTGTCCAGACGCGCACGAGCCCAGCCCATGCTTGATACAGCCATGACCACGGCGCTGGCTCTAGCGCGCTCTTTCCTGTTTGTTCCGGCCAACCGGCCTGAACGTTATGCCAAGGCGCTGGCGTCCGGCGCAGACGCGGTCATCGTCGATCTTGAAGACGCGATTGCCCCGGCCGACAAATCGGTAGCGCGGCAGACACTGTCGCGGGCGGTGGCCAGCCTGGACGCCGCTCAGCGTGGGCGGCTGCTGGTGCGCATTAACGCAGTGGGTACGCCGTGGCATGCCGATGATCTGGCCGCTTTGCGCGGTCTGGCCGCCCAGGGACTGGTTGCGGTGATGGTGCCCAAGACCGAGTCGGTTGCCGCGCTGGCCGAAGTAGCCGCCGCCGTCGGCCCGCTTTGCGCGCTGCTGCCGCTCATCGAGTCGGTTGCCGGACTCGACGCCATTGACGCGCTGGCAGCCTGCCCGCAGGTGCTGCGTCTGGCCTTTGGGCATCTCGATTTTCAGGCTGATGCGGGCCTGGCCTGTGGTACCGACGAGTCCGAACTGGTTCCCGTGCGCCTGGCGCTGGTCCTGGCCTCGCGCCGCGCCGCACTGGCCGCGCCGCTGGATGGCATTTCGCCGGGGACGCAGGACACGGCGCAGCTGAGCCTTGACGCGGCGCGCAGCCGGCGCGGCGGCTTTGGCGGCAAGTTTTGCATCCATCCGGCGCAGGTAGCCGTGGTCAATGCAGCGTTTACGCCCAGCGCGGCCGAACTCGACTGGGCGCGGCGTGTGCAGGTCGCTTTTGAGGCGGCCGGTGGTGGCGTGTTCAGCCTCGATGGCCGCATGGTGGACGCGCCGGTAATGCGCCTGGCACAGCACACCCTGGCACAGGCCAGCAGGCACTGAGGGGTTTGTCCGAATGTGCGGAATAACCTGCTAGCTTTAAAATCATGGCGTCATGGAGCTGAAAATTTTTGAAGCCAAGTGTTAACCAATCCAAGAGACAAGATGAAACTCAAACACAAGACAGTGCTCATGGCCTCGACGGCCGCATTAGCGGCCAGCCTCGCGCTACCCACATTGGCGCAGACAACTTTTCCCGACCGGCCAATCTCGCTGGTGGTCCCGTTCGCTGCCGGTGGCCCGACCGACGTGGTGGCGCGCATGATCGCCCTTCCCATGAGCAAGTCGCTGGGGCAGACGGTGCTGGTGGAAAACACGGTGGGCGCTGGCGGCACGATTGCCGCCACCAAGGTGGCACGCGCCGCGCCCAACGGCTACACCATCTTCATTCACCACATGGGTATGTCCACGGCACCGGCACTCTACAAAAAGCTGGCCTTCGATCCGCTGAAGGATTTTGAGTACATCGGCCAGGTGGTTGATGTGCCGATGACCTTGCTGGGGCGCAAGGATTTTCCGGCCAACAACCTAAAGGAGCTGCAGGCCTACATCAAGACCCACAAGGACAAGGTGTCGCTGGCCAACGCCGGCCTGGGCGCGGTGTCGCACTTGTGCGGCCTGCTGTTCATGAGCCAGCTTGGCGTGGAACTCAACACCATTCCGTACAAGGGTACCGGCCCGGCCATGAACGACCTGCTTGGCGGCCAGGTGGACCTGCTGTGCGACCAGACCACGCAGACCGTGCCGATGATCAAGGAGGGCCGCGTCAAGGTGTTTGGCGTAACCACGCTCAAACGCCTGTCGGCCCTGCCCAATGTGCCCACGCTCGACGAGCAGGGCTTGAAGGGCTTTGAAGTCAAAGTCTGGCACGGAATGTATGCGCCCAAGGGAACGCCCAAGCCCGTACTCGACAAGATCACCGCCGCGCTGCAGACGGCCTTGCAGGACCCGATGGTCAAGCAGCGCATGGCTGACCTGAGTTCCGAAATTGCACCCATGGACAAGGTCAATGCCAACGGCCTGAAGACCCACCTGGAAGCCGAAATCGCCAAGTGGGGGCCGGTGATCAAGAAGGCCGGCGTTTACGCGGATTAATAAGGTTTTTTTGCCTCTTGCGCAGATGGGACGGGCGTTAAGTGCTATCGAAATTAATGCAGTTCACGGCCTTCGGCGTTTGCGTCGCAAGGCCTTGGTGCTTTCAGGGGTCAAGGTGTTAAACCAGCCCGGTCAGTGCTGTCGCTTGCCGTTGCAAGCTGCTGGCATGACTCCGCATAAACTGACATCCCAACTCCAGGAGACTCATCCATGCTTACCCTCTGCGGCTTTCCGGTTTCCAATTACTACAACAAGGTGAAGCTGGCGCTGCTTGAAAAAGGCGTGCCGTTCACTGAAGAACACGTGCCCGTCATGAGCACCAGCGATGCGGTGCTGGCGGCTTCACCGCTTGCCAAGATTCCGTACATCCGCACGCCCCAGGGCGGGCTGTGCGAGAGCCAGGCCATCATGGAATACATCGAGGCGGCCTATCCGCAGCCGCCACTGCTGCCGGCCGATGCGTTTGCAGCGGCCAAGGTGCGCGAACTGATCGTCTTTATCGACTTGCACCTGGAACTGGTGGCGCGTGAGTTGTACCCGCAGGCCTTTTTTGGCGGCACGGTGAGCGAATCGACTCAAGCCCGCGTGCGCAAGCAGCTTCACAAGAACATCGCCGCCTTTAAACAGCTGGTGAAGTTTTCGCCTTATGTGGCGGGCGACATGTTCACGCTGGCCGACTGCGCCGCTTTTGCCAGCCTGCCGCTGGTGGGCATGGCAACCAGGGCAGTGTTGGGCGAAGACCTGCTGCTGGCAGCGGGCGTGGACTACAAGCCCTATATCAAACTGATTGGCGAGCGGCCCTCGGCACAAAAGGTGGTAGCCGACCGCAAGGCGGCGGTATCAACGCAGGCGTAGAAGCGTCATGCAGCGCCGGCAGTCGATCAGCATCGCCCTGGCAGGCCTGCTGCTGGCGGCCTGCAACAATGCGCCCACCGGTTTATCTGAAGAGGCCGTACAGGACCGCTTGCCTGGCACCTGGCTCCGGGAATTTGAGGAAGACGGCATCCGCGTTCGCCGTATCCTGGTGCTTGAGACGGATGGCAGGTTTCACGAAATGACCCGAATTACGGACGCAAGTGGTGCCATCACGGAGCACACCCATGCGGGTCAATGGCTTTACGATGGCACCAACCTCAAGCGCAAGTACACCAGCATGGATGGCAAGCCACCTTCCGCGCCCACCGTTCCCTTCGCCGCATTCGAACTCAGCTTCCAGTCCAGCAACGAATTCATCGGCGTCGACCATGTTCACAGACGCGAAGTACGCTACCAGCGAGTGCAACCCGAGACGCTGCCGTAGCCGTGGCCGTGGCGGAAATTATTGGGCTTTCCACAATTCGCGACAGCCTCCGCGTCATTGCGAGCGCAGCGCGGGAATCCATGACAGCCTTTCACGTCCCGGCGGTGGCGGTTTTCATGCGACGTCAGCTTTGTAGTGAAGGAAGGACTTTTTCAAACTGCCTTGTGTCACCGAATGCATCGTGCCGCGCAGCCGCACGGCAGGTGTTGCAGAAGCTTATAAGGTGCTGGCCAGACCAGCCTGCAGATTGACCTTGAAGAAAGCCACAGTGCGCTCCCATGCCAGCCTGGCGGCGGCTGCGTCATAGCGCGGCGTGGTGTCGTTATTGAAGCCGTGCTGTGTGCCCGGGTACTGGTACACCGCGAACTTCGCGCCGACACTCTTGAGTGCTGCTTCGTAGCCTGGCCAGGCGGCGTTGATGCGCTCGTCAATGGCAGCCTGCTGCACCAGCAGGGGCGCCTTGACCTTGACCGCTTCGCTGGGCGCCGGCACATTGCCGTAAAAAGGAACGGCTGCGTTCAGGTCGGTCAGGCGCGTGGCCAGCAAATGAACAATGCCGCCGCCGTAGCAAAAACCCACCGCACCGAGCCGGCCGGTCGAGTCGTTGCGCGCTTTCAGCCAGTGGGCTGCGGCAACGAAGTCTTCCAGCGCTTTGGCCTGGTCCAGTGTGGCAAAGGCAGCGCGCGCCTTTTCCTCGTCGCCGGGATAGCCGCCAACCGGCGTCAGCGCATCGGGTGCAAAAGCCATGAAGCCGTCGAGCGCGAGCCGGCGGGCTATGTCTTCAATGTGCGGGTTCAAGCCGCGGTTCTCGTGGATGACCAGCACGGCGGGCAGCTTGCTTGCGCCGGCACCGGCAGGGCGGGCCAGATAGCCCTTGACGCTGCCAGTGCCAGCAGGCGATGGGAAGCTGAGCCATTCGGTTTTCAGCCGTGCGTCGTCCCTGGGCACCTGCTGGCCAGCCGCGAAGTCGGGGCTCAGCGCGGCCAGCAGTCCGGCTGCAGTGATTCCGGCTTTGGCAAACTTTTGCGCCTGCGCAAGAAATCCTCGCCGGTCCAGGCTGCCGTGGACATAGGCGTCAAAAAGTATCAGTAGTTCCTGATCAAAATCCTGTGCGGTCAGACGTGTCGACATGGGCGTTCCTTTGAAAAATCGCAGCATAGCCTGCCTGCAAAAATTGCGTCAAGCCCGCAATGCAACAAGGCTGTTGAATTGCGGATGGAAGCCTGCCGCAGGATGAATCGGCCTCGTTTGAGCAGGCTTGCAACTGGCGATTTTTCCAGGCGCCAAAAAGTTCACCCGAAGGGAAAAAATGTGCTGCGAGCGACGGTTTCCTGAATAATTCAGGCCTGTCTTTTCGATTTTTCGTGGCTTAGTTCTGGTTCAGGAACGCATCGAGCGTTGCGCGACCGATCGCCGGGTCGTCGGTAAAGAAGCCATCGATTCCGGCGCGAAGAAAAATCGTGATTTCAGCGGCAAGGTCGCCACGTTCGGTCAGGGAAGCGACATTGCCTCGGCGCAGTTCTGCGGGCAGAAATGGATTCTCCGGGCGAAATGTGTAGGGGTGAACCACCAAGCCAGCCGCATGGGCGTTTGCCACCAGAGCAGTCGGTGTGCCCAGAGTGTTTTGTGCAGTACGAGGGATCACCATGCTTTTGTCCGGTCCGATACCGTTGGCGTAGCCGGCGATATCGCGCAGTCCTGCAGCAGTGCTGATGTCGGCATAGGTACGCGAATCCCCGGACAGCCGGAAGTCTTCAGGTTTGCCGCTTCCGGACAGCAGTTGCACGATGCGCACATCGGTCAATTTACGTATTTCCTTCAGGTTCGCCACTTCAAACGATTGAATGAACACCGGAGCCGTTATGCCGCGATAGCCGTTGGCATCCAGCGCATCAACCAGCCGCTTTTCCAGCGGAAGGTTGATTGACTTGAAGTAACTTGGGTGCTTGGTTTCAGGATAAATCGCAATCGTGCGGCCGGTTTCCCGGGTCTTGGCTTGGGCAAGATCGATTACGGCCTGAAACGTCGGCACCAGGAACTGGCCGTCGAATGCGGTATTCCCCGGGCGGTTGAGTGGAATACGTTCTTTGGCGCGCAGCGTTTGCAGTTCAGCCAGCGTGAAATCTTCGGTGAACCAGCCGGTGGTGCTGATGTTGTCGATCAGCTTGGTGGTCTTGCGCGCGGCAAACTCCGGCTTGTCGGCGACGTTGGTCGTGCCCGAAATTTCATTCTCATGGCGCGCCACCAACACGCCATCACTGGTGCTGACGAGGTCAGGTTCAATGACATTGGCACCATCTTCAATCGCCTTGGTGTAGGACTCGATCGTGTGTTCGGGGCGCAGGGCGCTGGCACCGCGGTGGCCAATCCCGAGTTTGGCAGGCAATGGCGTGATGATTGGCGCAGCATAATCGCCGCCGTAGGTGGGCAAACTGGCGAAGATAGCAGTTGCTGTGATGATGGAAAAACGACGTTTCACAGGACTCCCTGATTGTTGATTGACTCGCGAGATTACGAAGCGGCTGTGACAAAGGCGTGTCTGTGACCAGGGTCTGCACGGGATGACACGCAAAAAGAGATGTGCCAAGCCGTTAGGATGGCAGATTCCTTAATCAGCGTCTAATTTCACATTTACCGGGCAAGCGCGGCAGCGAAGAAGAGCCATCAGTTGCCCTGTACTGGGATTTCGAGAATTTTCACGCCAGCCTGTGCGAGGCCCGGCAGGAGGGCGCCTATAGCAAGCAGGACAACCGCTTCAGGGTGCAGGAGCCGCTGATCGGCATTCAGGCGGTGGTTGAACTGGCCGCCTCGTTCGGTCCGATTGCCATCAACCGTTGGGTGAAGCGAGCCTGTATTTGCATGGACTGTTTGAAGACCCGCGCGTGCTGCAAGCCCTGTATGGCGCTGCCACGCCCACGCTTGACTCCGTGTTTGATGGGCTGGCGGACTACATTGACCGGCATTTTGAGCCGGGCGTGCTGCAGTCGGCTGATTGCAGCGCGCTGAAAGTCCTGATTGGCTGGAAGAGGCGAAAGCAGAGGAGGAAGTGGCGCTTTGATAAGGCTTGCCTGCGTAGGCAGGCCGACGAACACATCTGCTGGATGCCGGAAGCGCGATTTAAAGTCCATGCGTGATGACTACACGAAAATGCGGCGCCAGACTACAAAATCACAGTTTTTAACTCTGTAGATTGTTGAAAAAACTTTCAGTTAATTTCTGAATCAGCTGCCTTGCGTCCTCCTTGCCGACGTTCGCCAGCAACCTTGAGTGCTTCACAAGCACCAGCTCTGTTCGTGGCATGAGGTGTTGTCATGAAGTCGTTGACCGAATGCCGCCGGGCCTGTGTCAATTAAAAACGACTATTTCCCTATCCGGCCGATGCGCTGTCAGGAACAGCCCTGCCAAATCTGCTTTATACGACACCTGATCAAGGAGAGATCATCATGAATGCCACCACGGTTAACGGCACGCAGCCAGCTTGGGCAGGCCGTCGTCATTTTCTTTACCAGTTCGGCACTGTTGCGGCTGTGGCCAGCGCAGGCGCATGGGCTGGCCCGCTCGAGCTGGCTCGAACTCCGGCGCCGAACCACTTCACTCGCATGTTCCCGCAACTGCCGTCATTCGCCGAAGTGCGGCCACAAGTGATCGCCGCACTGACGGACATTGGCCGCCCTGGCGGCCTGTTGGACGCGAACGACCCACTGTCAGCCGGTCCGAAGGAGTTGATCACCGACTTGAGCCTGAGTGCCAACAACCCCAACGCCACGCTGCCGCTCGGCAACAGCGGCAGCACCTTTCTCGGCCAGTTTGTTGACCACGACAGCACCTTCGACGCAAGCTCGCACCTTGCGGTGGCGACCTCGCCGAGCCAGGTGTCCAATGCACGCCTTCCTGCGCTCGATCTCGACTCCGTCTACGGCGGCGGGCCGGCGGCGGACCCGCTGCTTTACGACAAGAGCAACCGTGCCAAA
>JAYWDL010000121.1:0-17254 GCA_043779865.1 Polaromonas sp. | reverse complement strand
GTTTCTATAAGGGTTGTGGCTATGAAAGACTTGTAAAACCTAACTACTCAGCTTTGTCAATGTCATCAGCAAAACAAGGGCTCTCAATGGCATCCGTTCCTTTCCAGCGACGGCTTTTTGATCAATCTTCCTGGCGCGCCGCTGGCCCTCACCCTCCTGTGGACAACCATAGCCTGCCCGCCGCGCTGACTTTCGAAGACGCTTTTCCTCAGCGTAAACCCGCAGAAAAGTGTTTGCCTTGCGTCTGCCCGGTTCGCAAAGTCATCGCGGTTAAACTTCCAGCAGTTACAAAGTTGTCATATTTTTGACTTAATTTCTGAGGACCCAGCATGCTGTTCAGCAAGTTGCTGCCGCGCGAAGGCAATTTTTTCGAGATGTTCAACCAGCATGCCAACCGGATTGTCGAGGCTGCCCATGCCTTCTCGAAGCTGGTAGCGAACTACAACGACGTGGAAAAACGCGAAGCGTTCAACCGCGAGGTGGACAATGCCGAGCGAGCCGCCGACCGCATTACGCAGGAAGTCAACCGTGCCCTGCACAAGACCTTCATCACGCCGATTGACCGCGACCAGATCCACCAGCTGATCAACACCATGGACGATGTGGCCGACCTGATCCAGGATTCGGCCGAAACCATGGCGCTGTACGACGTGCGCCACATGACCGACGACATCGTCCGGCTGACCGATTTGAGCGTCAAGTGCTGTGAACGGCTCAAGGATGCCGTGGCGCTGATCGGAAAAGTCCGCGATGCCGCCACTGCCGAGGCAGCGCTCAAGACCTGCGAGGAAATTGACAGGCTTGAGTCTGATGCCGACCGCGTGATGCGCTCGGCCATGAGCCGGCTGTTTCGCGAAGAAGCCGATGTGCGCGAACTCATCAAGCTCAAGGCGGTTTACGAACTGCTTGAAACCATCACCGACAAGTGTGAAGACGTGGCCAATCTGATCGAGGGCATCGTCCTCGAAAATTCCTGAACACTGGTCCTGACAAGTCCTCCATAAATTCCTCATGCAAACCGCACAGACTGCCTTCTGGATTGTCGCCCTGCTGGTCATCATGGCCATCGCCTTCGACTTCATGAATGGCTTTCACGATGCCGCCAATTCCATTGCGACGGTGGTCTCCACCGGCGTCCTCAAGCCCGGCCATGCCGTCATGTTTGCGGCCGGCTTCAACCTGCTTGCCCTGTTTGTTTTCCATCTCAGCGTGGCCGCCACGGTGGGCAAGGGCATTGTCCAGCCCGGCGTGGTGGATACGCACGTCGTCTTCGGTGCGCTGATGGGGGCCATTGCCTGGAACCTGGTGACCTGGATTTACGGCATTCCCAGCAGTTCCTCACACGCACTCATAGGCGGCATTGTGGGCGCGGTGATGGCCAAGGCCGGCGCCCACTACCTGATTTCCGGCGGCATTCTGAAAACCGTGGCCTTCATTTTCATTTCGCCCCTGCTTGGATTTTTGCTCGGCTCGCTGATGGTGGTGCTGGTGTCCTGGGTCTGCCGCCGCGCCACGCCTTCGAAAGTGGACCGCTGGTTTCGCCGCCTTCAGCTTGTGTCGGCAGGCGCCTACAGCCTGGGCCACGGCGGCAACGATGCCCAAAAAACCATCGGCATCATCTGGTTGCTGCTGATTGCCACCGGCCATACATCGGCCAGCGACGCCTTGCCCCCCACCTGGACGATTGTCAGCTGCTACACGGCGATTGCCGCCGGCACCATGTTTGGCGGCTGGCGCATCGTCAAGACCATGGGCCAGAAAATCACCAAGCTCAAGCCGGTGGGCGGCTTCTGTGCTGAAACCGGCGGCGCAATAACGCTGTTTCTGGCCACCGCGCTGGGCATTCCGGTCTCGACCACCCATACCATCACCGGCGCCATCGTGGGCGTCGGCTCAACGCAGCGGGCCTCAGCCGTGCGCTGGGGCGTGGCCGGCAACATTGTCTGGGCCTGGATTCTCACCATTCCCGCGTCTGCCTTCGTCGCTGCGATTGCGTACTGGCTCAGCCTGCAGATTTTTTAGTTCGTCGCTAAGACACTGAACAAAAATAACTTGAACAATTTAAACGCTTGTTTTACTTGGAAGCTCGCACCTAAAGTGTCCGAATTATTCTTGCAGGACTCCTAAAGACAAAGCGACCCAGTTGAATCCGATCCTTTCCTGCTCAAGGCGCAGGTTTTTGCGCAAGCGGTTGTCCCGCAGGTCGTCGTAGAGGGCCTGCTCCTGCGGCTTGAGCCGGGGCAGGTCGCGCAAGGTCTGCATGTCTTCTTCACCCCATTGCGGCTCGAATGCCAGCAAGGTGGCGCGGTCCATCAGGAAGGACTCGACATGCTTGATGCGGGCGCGCAACTGGTCCAGAATCGCGAAGCCGTGGGTGTCGATGTCGCCCCAGTAATGAATCTGGCACCGCGCCAGCCATGGGGTAGTGGCCAGCATGTCGAAGCCGTAACCCGCGCCAAAGATGACCAGACTGTCTTTGACCTGCGGGAAAGCCAGAAAGTTGATTTCGTTTTCGGTGATGAAAACGCGCGAGACGCCGGGATTGAGCCGGGCGAAACTGTCCGCGTCCAGGGTGATGTCAGGGTCTTGTTCCGGGACGGCGGCCCACGGCGCATGCGCGGTATCGAGTAGCCGGAAGCGGATTCGAAGCGGCTTGTCGCGAAACCCGTAGCGCCGCGCGAACTGGCTGGTGCCGGACGCCGACAGATCAATCGTCTCGGGCGGCAGCACCAGATCAGCCAGTTCCGCCAGGACGCCGCGATGGGCTTCAATAAATTTGCTATGCACGCCGGCAATGTCCACCTGCCGCAAATAAATACCCGGACGGGGATGGGCGTTCAGCCAGGCGACGATGTCCAGCAATCGGCTCCATTCGTCAGACAGCTCCAGCGCGCGAAGCGGCCGCCTGGCCAGCCAGTTGAGCAATTGCGGCTGGCGCTGGCGCGTCGCATCAAGCAACGCTATAAAGCGGGTAGCATCGCGCCGCTTGCCGATCAGGCCCAGGGCGTCGTCCAGGGTATCGATCCAGACCTCATGCGGAACCGTGTTGGCACCGAACACCCGGTGTTTGAACTCGCGCAGAGTGACCCGGCAGCCTGACGTTGCCCGAAGTTCGCTGATCCAGCTGCGGACCTCATCGAAACGCTCGGCCATCTCGGCTGACGTGGGGCACTTGAGCGCCAGGCGCAGCGGGAACAGGGACTCGCCGCTGACCAGGCTGGCCAGCAAGTCGCCCCGGAGCCACATTTTTTGCAACTGCGCGCGCAGATCGACGGGCCGCGTCCAGATCATGCGGCCCTCTTCGTTTTCTCGGCACGGTACGCTTCTATCGAAAGATTGCGCAGCTTCGACGCCCGGCCTTCCTCGTTGTGGACAAAGCCGACGCTGGAGACGAAAGGCTCGATGATGTGGATTTTTTGCAGCGGCGTGACGATCAGCAACTGCAAATTGAGCTTGGCAAACAGCCGCAGGCCGTACTGCGCCGATTCGTCGGAGCCGCGCCCGAACGCTTCGTCGATCACCACAAACCGGAAGGAGCGCGAGCGCACAGCTCCCCATTCGAGCCCAAACTGGTAGGCCAGGCTGGCGGCCAGAATGGTATAGGCCAGTTTTTCCTTCTGGCCGCCCGACTTGCCGCCCGAGTCGGAGTAGTGCTCATGCTCGCTGTCGTCCTCGCGCCAGCGCTCGCTGGCGGCAAACACGAACCAGTTGCGCACGTCGCTGACCTTGGCGCTCCAGCGGCGGTCCTGCTCGGACTGGCCTTCGCGCCCCCGAAAGCGTTCAATGATGTGCTTGACCTGCAAAAACTTCGCTTCCGAGTACTGCGCATCGTCCGAGCCCGTCAACGCGCCTTCGGTGCAGGCGCGCAGTTCGGTCTGGAAATCGCGCACCTCGGCGTCAAGCGTGGGCTGAGCCTGCAGCAGGATGTAGCGAGCCGGGTTGTAGTCGATCTGCGTCAGTGATTCGTTGATGCGCGCAATCCGCTCCTTGATGGTTTCGCGCTCGCGCGCCAGTTGAGACTGGAAATTGGCGACCTCGCGGATCGTGTTCTCGTTGAGCAGTTCCTTGAAACGCTCCTCGAAGCGGGGCAGGTCGTTCGCCTGAAGGCTTTCCAGCATGGCGCGGTATTCAAATCCGGCCTCAACGCTGGCATCGACCTCCGCCGTTTCGAGCTTGAAGGCTTCCTTGTACGCCGCCATCGCCTGAATGATCCTGTCGCGCAGCCGCTTGAGTTTTCCGTCTTCGGCGTCGATTTTTGCCTGCAGCCAGTCGCGCAGTTCACGCTCGTGGTTGTCGCACGACTCCACCGTCAAGGGATGCTCTGCCAGGGCTTCGGCCCGCACGCTATCGAGCCTCGTGAAGTACGCGGTATGTACTATGAATCCGGGTTCCTCCAGCATGGCCTGCGTTTGCACCTGAAGTGCTTCGGCGTCGCTCTTTTTTTGCTCGGCCTTGGCGCGTTTGTCCCGGTGCCCCTCAAGCTGGGCTTCGATTTTTTCCAGCGCCTGTTCTGTTTGCCTGAGTTGCGCGCTCAGTGTCTTGAGCACATCGGAGGCGGACTCCAGCGCGCGCTTTTCATCCTCCAGCCGGGCCACTTCCGCAGCCAGCGATTGCCAGTCAAGCTCGACGAAGTTGTCATACACATCGAGTTTGGACAGGGCGTCGAGGCGCTTTTTGAGCGTCCCTTGTTCGGCCTGCACCTTGCTGATGACGCTGGCCACTTCGCCCAGCCGTGTCTCCAGCTGCCTGGCCTGGGCTTGCAGCGCCGCAATCTTGTCCAGATTGCTCCAGCCCAGTATGTAGCGGCTGCGGTCATCCAGCCGGTGGCGGTCGTCTTTTTCATGACGCTCACCGCGGGACTTGATTTGCCCGGCGCGCGTGATGGCATGGGTTTCGCGGCGAAACTGCTCCTGCGTGGCGCAGCAGGCGACGTCAAAGCGGTGGGCGATTTCGCGCTCCAGCCACTCGTAAAACGGCGAATCAGGCTTGACCTTCAGCTTGCGCGCCAGTGAGTCGCGATGCAGATTGGGCAGCTCAGCCCGCCCGCCCGCGCGGATCCTGAAATACACGATCCGACCCTGCAAAGACGTTTTATCGACCCACTCGCAAACCTCGGGGTAGTGCGCATCGGGTACCAGTAGCGACAAGCCGAAGTTGTGCAGCAGCCGCTCCGCCGCGCCCTCCCACTCGCGCTCTTCGTCCCGCACCTGCAGCAGTTCGCCGGCAAAGGGAATGCTTTTTTCCGGCAGGCCCAGAGCCTGGCACAAGGCGGCGCGCAGGGCGATCTGATCGGCGGGAATATTGCTGCGCCGGGCTTTGAGGCTTTTGATTTCGGCCGCCAGGCCGTCGTGCGCCTGCCTGCCCTGGTGAAAGGTGACCGATTGCTCGGTCAGCTCGTTCTGCAGCGCCGCTTCCTGGTCCTGAACCGCTTTTTTCATGCCCGCCAGGCTTTGCCGCTGCGCCAGAAAGTCCGCCGCCGATCCCATGCTGAGCAAGCCGACCGAGCTGGCCAGCTGGTTGTAATGCGAGGCTTTCTCGCGCCGCCGCCGGATATCGTCCTGCCGGGTAGCGATGGCCGCGCCCAGTTGCTCCAGCCGGTCGCCGCCGTTGTCGGCCATGCTGCGCCTGAGTCCGTTTTCCTGGGCGCGCTGCCCATGGCGCAGCGCTTCGAGCCGCTGGACATGCGCATCCTCGCGCTCCCAGTCTTCCGCCAGCGTCGTGATGCGCTTGTCCAGCAATTCGAGCTTCAGCCCGGCAAAGTAGCTTTTGAGGGCTTCGCGGCAAGACCGCAGCGCCTCGGTCTGCGCTACCTGCATGCCGTGGCGCTCGCCATCGGCCACCAGCGGCGTCAGCAGTTCCACCTGGCGCTTGGCCTTGAGCACGGCCTCGTGGGCGCGGTTCAAATCATCAAAATGGCCGATCAGGGCGGTGATGCGCGGCGCCACCTCAAACGGCTCCAGCATGTGACTGCGGACGAAGTCGGTCAGGTTGCCGACCGATTTCATCGACACCGTCTGGTGAAACAGTTCCAGCGCCTGGTCATTTTCAATGCCGAAGCGGCGGCGAAACCAGGCGGCGTAGGGCGCAAAGCCGTCGAACAGTTCCGCGCCGCCGCTTCGCAGTTTCTTTCGCAGCGCCGTGATGTCGGTTCCGAAGTTCGCAAAATCCGCTGCAATCGACAAGGAGCGCTCTGCGCCGACAAAGAGTCGCGCCGGTTGCCCCTGCGCTTCCTTCATCCAGAAGACTTGCGCCAGCGTGATGGTCTGGTCATAGCCCGCGTTGTGAAAAACCCCGAGGATCACGCTGTAGTTGTTGTGGTCGCGCAGCGCCACCGGCTTGGATGTACCGCTGGCCTCGTTGCGCTCCGATTTGTAATGCCCGAGCACGTAAGAGCGCAGGCTGCGCTCCTTGCTGTCAGCGCCCGCGGCCTTGTTGTAGGCGACGCGGTGCGCCGGCACCAAGAGCGTCGTCACCGCATCGACCAGCGTCGATTTGCCCGAGCCGATATCGCCCGTCAGCAAGGCGTTTTTGCCCTCTGGATGCAGCGCCCAGATGCGGCCATCGAACGTGCCCCAGTTGAAAACTTCCAGGCGTTGCAGCCGAAAACCCGAAAGGGCGTCGTCGGCCACAAAATCCAGACCGGGGGTTTGCGCGTCATTCATCGCCAGTTCCTTTCGCATCGGCTTGAAGCTGCATGCGGTAGGCCTCCAGCCGTTCATCAAAATCGGCCAGCCACTGGGCATCGACAAAGGCTTTGAGAATCCGCCGCACCTCGAAGGCCGCTGCCTGTCCCGTCTGCGCACCGGCACCGGGCTTGAGCCGACGCAGAAAACCCAGTTCGACGATCTTGTTCAAATGGGTGTCGATCTGGTCCACCAGCCTGGCCTCGTTGCTGTTGTCTGGCAAAAACACCCGGATCATCTCAAGCACCTGATCGCGCGACAGGACCAGCCGGGTGTCGCCACCGCTGGCATCGAACTCGGCGAGCTTTTTTCGCAGTAGCGCCAGCAGCAGACTGACGGCGAAGGGCAGCGGACGCCGCACGATCAGGCGCGGCAGTTTGGCCGCCGCAGCGTCTTCGTTGCCGTCAGCCGGGGGCAGGCGCGAGCGCAAAAAGGCGTAACCTTCGGCTTCGTCCAGCACCAGTTCCAGGCCCATCACCGCCACATAGTCACGGACCCGATGCTGCAGGCCGCCCAGCGCCAGCCACAGGCTGGCGTCGGTTTCCTGGTAGATCACGCCCCGCAGCAAAGGAACGACCAGCGCCGACAGATCGTGCGTGGCCGCAAAAGCGTGCGATATGTCCGGCATATCCGGTGTTTCAGTCTCGTCTTTCGTCATCCTTGCTTCACCCTGTTCATGGAACGAAAATCACGCGCGGCAAACGCGCCTGTTTTGAATACGCCTGCCCATCAGGCCCCAGGCCTTGCCAGGCAATCACGTCCGTCGCCGACTCATCAACCACCGCGCTGAAGGTGTCGTCTGCCAGTTGCAAATACGCGACCAGCTCGGCCAGGCCTTGCTGCAAGGGCTGCAATTGCGTCAGTTCCTGCAGCGTGATCTGAGAGCGATCCTGCAGGCTGTGGCGGATGTGCCCGGCCAGTTGCGCCTTGTCGATGACCAGCTGGGAAAACAGTGCGGCCGCATCGAGATCGATACCGCCATCGCCCGCCTCCAGCACCATATTGACGAGCCGGGGCTTGAACGCGGGAACGAAAAGCGGCCTTTCCAGGGGTAACCCGATATCGGCCGCCGTGTCTGCCATCGCCATGATTTCGCCAGCGGGCGGCGACTCGCGCAGCGCCAGCGCCTTGCTTTCTATGCCGCGCAAAATGTCCATGATGCGGCGGTTTTCCAGCCACGCCTGGTCGTCCAGAAAGCGCCGCAATTGCTGCGACAGTTGCGCCACGGTGCGCTGCGTGTGCTCGCCGGCCTCCAGCCAGTCGTAATGCACCCGGCGAGTCCGCGCGTTGGGCTTAAGATCGGCAACCGGCGGCAGCGCCAGCACACGCTCCAGCAGCGCAGACAGCTCATCCTGGCGGCGGCTGGACATGAGAAAGTCCCAGAACGCGCGAAAGCTGCGCCCCTGGTCGGAATCGGCAATCGTCTCGCGCTCGCTCAGTATCTCTTCGAGCAAGTCGCCTTTCGAGCCTTCCCACAGGGTGATGCGCTCGCGCACACGCCGGTCCAGGCTGCGAAAGTTGTGCTCCACCTCGCGAAAATCGGTCAGCAACTCGCGCGCCAGCGCCATGAACTGCTGAAAACGCTCCTTGAGCGCCGTCTCGTTCAGCAGCGGAATGCTGCCTGCCAGCACCTGCGCGATTTCGGCATCGATTTCATCGCGGCGTGTCTGCAGTTCGGCAATACGGGTTTGCGGGTCGGCTTCGCTGCCTTCGCTCATCTGCTTGAGCAGGCCGAACATCGTCAGCAGCCGCGATTCGGTGCCGACGAAGCTGCGTTCGGTCAGCGTCGCCAGCCAGGCAATTGCCTTTTCGGTGGCCGGCGTCAGGTCGAATTGCGGCTCGTCCGAGCCTGCCCCATAGAACTTGCGAAGCCAGCCCTTGTCGTTGGCGGTCCAGTCGTTGAGGTAGTCGATGGCGGACTTGGGAAAGGTCTGCGCGCCCAGCCGCTCGCGCACGCCAAACAGCTCATCGTCCAGCGCCTCGGCCAGATCAGCCTGCGCCATCACGCGAATATTGGGCGCGATGAACACGCGCTGCAAAAAGCTCGCCACCAGCGGCGCGTGATCCGAACGCAAAAGACGCCAGGCGGGGTGGCTCTGGCGCAGCAGGTCGAGCGTTGCGTAATCAAGACTCAATGGGTGGCCTCCTGGTCATGAAACACCTTGAACGTTCACTTGTCGGCCTGAAGCGATGAACTCCAGCCGGGGCCGGTCCGGCAGAATAACCGGACTGTGCCTGGAATTTGACGCGACCGGCTTTTCACCAGTCTTCCTTCACCGCCAGCACCGCATCTCTGCCCGCCGCTGCACGTCCAGCCAGCCAGGCGGTCAGCGTGCCGGCCACGACCACCGCTGCGCACAGCAGCAGCAAGCGCAGCCACGGCACCTGCAGGTCCATGGTCCAGTGAAAACTCTGCGGATTCACGACAAATACCAGCACCATGGACACGGCCAGACCGAGCGCCAGGCCGGCGAAAGCGCCAATCACCGTCCAGGCCGCGCCTTCGCCTGCCACCACGGTGAGGATTTGCCGCCTTGTCAGGCCCAGGTGCGCCAGCAGGCCAAACTCCTTGCGCCGCGCCAGCACCTGCGCGCTGAAACTGGCTGCCACGCCAAACAGGCCAATCGCAATCGCCACGCCCTGCAGCCAGTAGGTCACGGCAAAGCTGCGGTCGAAAATTTTCAGCGAGCTGGCGCGGATCTGGCTGACCGACGCCATCTCCAGCAGCGCGCCGCCGCCCGACTGGCGGTCGGCCAAACCGCGTATCGCCTGCTGCACGCCGGCATCGGGCACAGACCCGTTGAGCCACAGCGCCAGATCATTCACGCGCCGGTCGCCGCTCAGGCGTTCGAAGTCGCGCTGCGCCAGCGTAATCGCGCCAAACTGGCGCGCATAGTCACGCCATACGCCCGCGACATAAAACTCGGGCCGGGATGAGTTTGCTATTGAATCAGGAGCGGGTTGCGCACGTCCTGCTTGCGCAAGAGTACTAAAAGCCTGTGAAAGCGGCTTGAAAATAGTGCCCAGCCGGGCGTCGTACAAGTCCACCATCGCTTCACTGACATAAATGCCTACCTGCCCGGGAGGCACCGGCAGCGCCGGACCAACCAGCGGCAGCGCGCTGGCCGGGTCGTCAATCGGCCGCGCAATCAGCGTGACAGCGGGCTTGCCGGCATCGAGCAGCAAGGAGACTGAGCGCAGCGTGCTGACGCGATCGACGCCGGGCAAACGGGCGAGCGCCTGCACAAACTCCGGCGAAAAGTAAGCCGTGTCGCTGGCCGAAGTGCTCAAGGTCGTTCGCACATACAGGTCGGCCGGCAGCACCACGTCCAGCCAGTGCGTCACCGAATCGCGAAAACTTGCCACCATCACAGTCAGCGCCACAGCAAGACTCAACGACGCGACCACTCCGCTGACGGCCACCGCAGCGCTTTCGCGCACCCGCCGGGCGCGCTCCACCGCCAGCAGCGGCAGCAGGCGGTGCCGGGTCCACGGGCTGAGCCGGTCGTAAAGCAGCGTGATCAGCCACGGCAGCGCCGTGATGCCTCCGACCAGCAGCAGCCCGACCGATACATAGGCCGCCAGCGGAATGCCAAATATCGGCGGAAGCATTGCCAGCAAGGCGCCAGCTGCTATCAAAAAAATACTGAGCCAGCGCCCGGAGCCAGTACCGGACGCCAGGCCCAGCCCTTTGAGGGTTTGCGCCGGCGGCAGCTTTTGCGCTGCCCGTGCTGGCCACCAGCCGCCCACGCCTGCCGCCGCCACGCCCAGCGCGCCGTAAGTCAGCGCCGCCCAGCCGTTCCATTGCAGCGTCGGTGCAACGCCGGCAAAGTAGCCGCCACCCAGGTCGCCGCCCAGCAGCCGCAGCGCCAGCGCCGCCAGCGCGGTGCCCAGCGCAATGCCGGCCAGACTGCCCACCAAGCCCAGTACCAGCGACTCAACCAGCACCAACTGCAGCCGTTCACGCCCCGTCAGGCCTAGCACACCAAGCAGGGCAAACTGTTGGGCACGCTTGGCAACGCTGAGCGACAGCACTGAAAACACCAGAAATGCTCCGGTGAACAGCGCCACCAGCGCCAGCACCGTGAGGTTGACGCGGTAAGCGCGCGACAGGTTGCTGACGCGCTCGGCGGCGTCGCCAGGCGCTGTGGCGGTGATGCCGGGCGGCAGTTGCAGCGTTTCAATAAAACTGCGCATGTCACTGCCGGCTTTCAGGCGCACGTCAATGCGCGAGAGCTGGCCGCCCCGGCCAAACAGGTCTTGCGCGCTAGCAATGTCCATCACTGCCAGCGGTCCGCCGCCTGCGTTCACGCTGCCCGCCACGGTGACGCGGCGCAACTGCAGGCCGTCCTGCAGTTGCAACTGGCCGTTGCTGAAGACCTGGCGCGCCGCCGGGTTGAGAAACACCATGCCCGGCGCAAACAGCGCCAGCCGGTCAGCGCCCTGGAAGGGCACCGGCATCAGCGCCGGCGCCACCGACGCCACGGCCAGTGCATCGACGCCTATGATGCGAAGCGGCTTGCGCCTGGCTTGGTCGCCCTTGTCATCGAGCGCATAGGTCGTGATTTCCAGTATCGGGCTGGCCATGGCGACCTGGGGGCTGCTGGCGACGCGCTCGTACAGGGTTTCGTCAAAACTCCCCTGCACGGCCCGCAACTCCAGGTCAGGCTGTCCATTGACCGCCCGCACCGCCTGCGAAAACTCGGCTAGAGCCGAGGCATTGATCAGATGCACCGAAAATGCCAGCGCCACGCCCAGCATCACCGCCACGACGGCGGCGGCATTGCGCCAGGGGTAATGGCGAAGTTCTTGCCAGGAGAAGGTTTGGAGGAGGGCCCGCATTGCCCGCCTATTGTGCCCACGGTTAAGCCGGGCGGCCGTTTGCGGCACTCCAGGAGGGTGCCCGGTCAGTGGCGATTTGATGAAGATCATGGAATCATCTTTTAGGTTCTTGCCTTTTTGGCCTTGCGATCTCATTATCCGGAAGGTGGTTAATGCCACATTCACTGTATTCAAACCAAGGAGGTTCATATGAGTTCACTGATCACCCGCGGCAGTCTGTTTGATGATTTCTTCAAGGATTTGGCGCCGGGCTTTTACATCAAGCCCCTGCACGGCGATGCGCTGCCGTCACCCACTCAAATCAAGGTGGATGTCAAGGAAACCGACCAGGGCTACACCGTGCAGGCCGAGGTGCCGGGCGTGGCCAAAGACGACATCCATGTGTCGATTGATGGCAATGTGGTGACACTGAGCGCCGAGGTCAAGCAGTCCGATACCCGGACCAGCGACGAAAAGGTGCTGCGCAGCGAGCGCTACTACGGTTCGGTGTCGCGCAGCTTCCAGCTGCCGGCTGACATTGATAAGGACACGGCGAAGGCCAAGTACGACAATGGCGTGCTGACCCTGACGCTGCCCAAGAAGAAAACGGGCGCTTCGCAGCGTCTGACCATCGAGTAATTCGCCGCACACACTGGCGACCGGACAAGCTGGCTGCTTTTTTAGCGTGAAATCAGGCCCTGGTGTGCATGCCCTGCGCTGTGAGGTGCAGCACCCGATCGGCGCGGGCGGCGGCGGCTTGCGAATGCGTGACCAGCACCAGCGAAGCGCCATGTTCGCGGGTTTGCGCCACCAGCGCATCCATCACTTTGGCGGCCGTCGCTGGGTCCAGGTTGCCGGTCGGTTCGTCGGCCAGCAGCAGGCTGGGCCGATGCACCAACGCCCGGGCAATCGCCACGCGCTGCAACTGTCCGCCGCTCAATTGCTGCGGCAGGCGCTGGCCCAGGCCGCCCAGGCCGACGGCCTCCAGCATGGCTTGCACCCGGGCATCGTCAGGATTGTCCAATAGCAGCAGCGGCAGCGCCACGTTTTGCGCTACATCGAGATGCGGCAGCACATGAAAGGCCTGAAACACAAAGCCGACATGGCGGCGGCGCAGCAGGGCGCGCTGGTCATCGCTCATTGCGCCCAGGTCCATGCCGTTCAGCGTGACCGAGCCTTCATCCCAGCTGTCCAGCCCGGCCATGCAGTTGAGCAGTGTCGATTTGCCGACGCCCGACTCGCCAATGATGGCGACGAATTCGCCGGGTACGACGTCCAGCGACACGTTGCTGAACACAACGGATTCGCCGTAGCGTTTGCCCAGCTTGCTGATCTGCACGCCTGTTTGCGAAGGGTTTGTTGCGTTCATCGCAAGGCCCTGGTGCGAAGCTTCACCAGCGCCAGCACCTGCTCCAGCGCGTCCGGGGCGTCGCAGGCCACCACCTGGCGCTGCGTCATGGAGCGCAGCCAGGTGAGCTGCCGCTTGGCGAGCTGGCGCGTGGCAAAAACGCCTTTGTCGCGCAGCTCGTTCAGCTCCTTAGTGGGAAGGTTGCCGTCCAATCCGCGCGCCTCGTGCGCGTCCAACATTTCCCAGGCCTGGCGGTAGCCGACGCAGCGCATTGACGGCAGATCCGGCGTCAGGTCGCCACGCGCGCGCAAGGCCTTGACTTCGTCCAGAAAGCCCGCCGCCAGCATCGCATCAAAGCGCTGGGCGATGCGCCCGTGCAGCCAGGCGCGGTCTGCTGGTTCAAGCGAAATAAGAACTTCTGCGCTTGCTGGACGGGCGCTATCAGCTATGGTTTTGGTAGCGTTTCGCTGGTGGAAAAATGACAGCGGCCGGCCGGTCACCCGGAACACTTCCAGCGCCCTTGAGATGCGCTGCGAGTCATTGGGCGCCAGCCGGGCGGCCGTGACCGGATCGACCTGCGCCAGCGCATGATGCAGCGCCGGCCAGCCTTTGTCAAAGGCTTCGCTGGCCAGCACGGCGCGCATCGCCGGGTCGGCGGCGGGCATGTCGTCGAGTCCGTCAAACAGCGCTTTGAAGTACAGCATGGTGCCGCCCACCAGCAGCGGCAGCTTGCCGCGCGCGTTGATGTCCTCAATCAATCGCTGGGCGTCAAGCACAAACCCGGCGGCGCTGTAGGCGTTGAGCGGGTCGCGAATATCGATCAGGTGGTGCGGCACGGCGGCCAGTTCAGCGGCGCTCGGCTTGGCCGTGCCAATGTCCATGCCCAGGTACACCAGCGCCGAATCGACGCTGATGATTTCGACAGCGTAATGCCGGGCAATGGCCAGCGCGGCGGCCGTTTTGCCCGAAGCAGTGGGTCCGGCCAAGGCAATGTAAGGAATGTGCCTATGCGGCGGGGCAAGGAAGACGGACATCCCGTCAAGGCTACCAGAAAGGCGTGCCGGCCAGGCAGGCGATCGGCTACTGCCGGGCCACCGAGGTGCCGCTGCGTCCTGTGCCAAACAGGCTGGCCAGAGCCACGCGGTACTGGGCCTGACCCAGCGTGTTGGTGTTGTAGTGGGAGCCGCCGTCAACCAGCACGAAAGCCTTTGGCTCATGGGCCGTTTCATAGAGCTTGCGGCCCAGTGCCGGCAGGATTGTGCTGTCGTCCGCGCCATGCACCACCAGCAGCGGCGAGCCCAGATGGCCGACTTTTTCCACCGACTCGAAAGGCTGGGTAATCAGGGGACGCAGCGGCAGCCAGCCCCATTTCATGGTGCTGACCACATCGGCAATCGAGGTGAAAGTGCCTTCAACGATGGTGCCGGTCTCGTCATCAACTCTGGAAGCCAGTTCAATGGCGACCGCACCGCCCAGCGAATGGCCGAAGATGTAGCGCGGCTGGCCGGGGTGCCGGGCGCCCAGCCAGTCCCAGGCAGCGCGAGCATCCTCGTAGGCCATGGTTTCCGAAGGCAGATCGGGCGAGCTTTTGCCAAAGCCGCGGTAGTCGATGGCGAGTACTGAAAAACCCAGTTCCTGCATGTGGCGAATGCGCGGGGCCGAGCCCGTCACATTCCAGCGTGCGCCGTGCAGGTAGAGCAGCACCGGAGCCGGGCCTCCATTCCAGCCAGATTTTTTAGCGTCGGCAGGCAGCCACAGGCCATGCAGTTTGACGGGGCGGCCGGTGGTTCTAGAGTCAAACCTGATCCAGACGTCCTGCATGTCCCTGGCCAGCTCGGCGCTGGCGCCCCAGCTCAGGTTGCTGGGCTGGAAGATCCAGTTGCGCTGTTTCTCGTCGAGGGAGATGCACCCCGCCAGCATGGCGAAAGTCAGTGCGATGGGTAAAAGAAAGAAAGGCCAGCGTTTCATGACATGGACTGATCAGCTTGGGACGAAATAGTTCGCTATCCAGTTCTGTGCATCAGCGCCCGCGCAGGAACAGGCTGTCCAGCTCCTTGAGGCTGACCTGGCGCCAGGTTGGGCGGCCATGGTTGCACTGGTCGGAGCGCTCGGTGGCTTCCATCTGGCGCAGCAAGGCGTTCATTTCGTCGAGCGTCAGCCGCCGGTTGGCGCGCACCGCGCCGTGGCAGGCCATGGTGCCCAGCAATTCGTTTTGAGCACGCTGAATCACGGTGCTGGCCTCATGCTGAGCGAGTTCAGCCAGCACGCTGCGGGCCAGTTCCACGGCGTCGCCCTGCGCCAGGCTGGTGGGCACCGCCCGCACCGCCAGCGTTCTGGGAGAAAAGGGCGTAATTTCCAGGCCCAGCGTACCCAGGGTTTCAGCGCTGGCTTCGGCCGTCGCCACTTCCTGCGCGGTAGCGGCAAAAGTGGCGGGAATCAACAGCGGCTGACTGGTGATGCGCGATGTGTCGAGCTGGTTTTTCAGCCGTTCATAGATGATGCGCTCATGGGCGGCATGCATGTCCACAATGATCAGACCCTGGGTGTTTTCGGCGAGGATGTAAACGCCTTGCAACTGGGCGAGCGCGCGGCCCAGCGGCCAGTTGCCGCCCGGCAGACCAGTTTCCTGCGCGCTAACCGCGTCCTGATTTTCTGCAGGCGCAGGCGTCGGGCTCCACGTCGAGCGGTCAGGCGCTACCGTGCGGTCCGCGCTGGTGGGTGCCGGCCACATCGCTTCCAGGTCAGACACCCGATGATCCCTGGTTGCTCCGAAATTGATAGCTGGTTGCGCCCATCCCTGTTGCGCATAAGCCTGATTTGATTTAAAAACTTTGCTGGCGGGCGGCCCGATGGAGGCTTCGGGCGAAGCGCCGTGGGCAGTGGCGGCGGTAGCCGAGCGGGGCGCAGCCAGCGCATCTTGCGCGGCATGGCGCACCGCCTGATGCACCTCGCGGCTGTCGCGAAAGCGCACCTCGATCTTGGTCGGATGCACATTGACATCAACCCGGGCCGGGTCGATTTCCACATACAGCGCATACACCGGCTGGCGCTGGCCGTGCAGCACGTCTTCATACGCACTGCGGGCTGCGTGGGTGAGTACCTTGTCGCGCACATAGCGGCCATTGACATAGGCAAACTGCTGGTCGGGGCGCGAGCGGGCGGCGTCCGGAATGCCGGCGCGGCCCCAGACGCGCACGGCGGGCAGGCCATCGGCGCGCCGGGCGCTGCTTTCATAATGAACGGCGATGGATTGCTCGACGAAGTCGCTGCCCAGCACATCGGCCAGGCGCTGGTCATGGTGGGACAGGCTGCTCTCATGGGCCGGCATACCGCTGCAGGCACGCCATTGCTCGACCAGCTTGCCTTCGTGCCAGATGGCAAAGCCTACATCGGGCCGCACCAGCGCGTGGCGGCGCACAGCTTCAATGCAGTGCGCCAGCTCGGTGGCATCGGTCTTTAAAAATTTGCGGCGTGCGGGTGTGGCGTAAAACAGCTCACGCACTTCCACGCTCGTGCCCTGGGTGCGCGCCACCGGCTTGAGTTCGCCGGTACGGCCATCGAGTTGCCAGGCGTGCTCAGCGTCGCCTGTTCTCGACAGCAGGCTCATGTCGGCAATGGAGTTGATGGCGGCGAGCGCCTCACCCCGAAAACCCATGGTGCCGACCGCTTCAAGATCCTGCAGCGAGGCAATCTTGCTGGTGGCATGGCGCCGCAGCGCGACCGGCAACTCCTCGCGCGGAATCCCCGTGCCGTCGTCTTCCACCAGAATCAGGCGCACGCCGCCTGCCAGCAAGCGCACGTTGATCTGGCTGGCCCCGGCGTCGAGCGCATTGTCCAGCAGTTCGCGCACCACCGACGCCGGACGTTCGACCACCTCACCGGCCGCAATCTGGCTGATCAGTTCATCGGGAAGATCGAGGATGGGGCGGCGTTGTGTCCGGGTAGAAGGCATCATGAAGCGCCAATTCTAGGCGCAGCTTCCTGGCGGCGTCATCAAGGCCCTGGACAGCCCTGATTGCAGACTATCGGTGCAATGACGGGCTGGGCCTCAGTTAGAACAGCACTGATGAAGCGCACCTCACGGCGCAGGATCAGACCCAGTTTCAGACCTGTCAAAATCACCACCATGGAACTAGCCGCCTTTCTCCTTGATTTCATCCTCCACATCGACAGGTATTTGCAGGTCTTTATGACCAGCTACGGCCTCTGGGTTTATGCGCTGCTGTTCCTGGTTATTTTTATCGAAACCGGTGTCGTCGTCATGCCGTTTTTGCCGGGAGATTCACTCCTTTTTGTCGTCGGCGCGATGTGCGGCGTAGGCCTGATGAGTTATCCGCTGGCGGTGGGGCTGCTTTTTGTGGCGGCGGTGCTGGGCGATCAGTGCAACTACACGATTGGCCGT
>JAYWDL010000120.1:0-6675 GCA_043779865.1 Polaromonas sp. | reverse complement strand
GGTGGCAGCTCCCGCTACCACCGCGTCAGCGGTCCAGTCCAACGAGGTTTATCCGCCGATATGTCTCCGCGCGCTCATCAACTATTTCCGCTGCGGCGGATAAACGCTATTCGTTGGGGGTCTCAATGAGAACGCGCATCGAGGTCATTGTCTTCTGGGTCGGCGTTGCGCTATTCGGCTTCTTCTACGCACAGTTCGAGGCAATGTTTAGTTCTGGGCCGTGGTTTCTTGTCTCGGCCATTGCATACCTCTTGGCGTTGCGCCTAGTCGGCCGCCAGTTGCAGCGCACCTTAGGACGTACCCGTGGCAATTCTTGAAGTGATTGACGGCGCTGTTACCTTAGTCGGTCACTCAATTGAAGGGCTGGCCGGCTGGAGATATTTGCTTTCGCCCAGCTATCGCAAGAGGAATCACGATCACTGGTCACAGATGGATCGACTTGCTGTCGTCGGAGAGATACTTATCTTTTTCGTTAGCTTCGTCTTCGTCACATTCATCATCGTAGGTGGGCTATGGCTGGCCTTGTCATAATGCGCCGTTGCTGGCCGTCTCCCAACCCATCCATCAACACGGACGCTGCGCGATGAAGCCGCGCAGCGCCGGTTATGTCAGACGTTGAGGCTGTAGAAAAACCCATTTTCGACAATTTCCCGACGTAAAAAAACGCGACGCGAGTCGCGTTTTTGCTTTTCTATTTATGGAATTCAAAACCGCATCAAAATCTCGCCAGTGGGCGCGGGTAACACGTCGTTAGATGGGTTCGACGTACCTTTCCCCTACTGCGCATGCCCAGAGGGCACTGCGTACCCGTGATGCGCTAGTTTCTCGATGTTGTGCACAAGGCAGAAGAGCTTCCACTGCCCATCGACTTTCTGTTGTCCGCGCAGCGTGAATCGATTCAAGCGTTTGTTGTGGCGAATATTGCCGAACACCGGTTCGACGGTGGCAAATCTTCCGCCGTAAAGTGCGCGGCCTCGCTCCGAGTCAATCGCCTGTTTCATCTTGTCGGCAAGGCTTTGGATGCTGGTGTTGGCTTTGCCACGAAAGAAGCTCACTTGTCGTGTCTTGGTTTTGTGTGGATGGCGCAGACATTTGTCGCGCTGCTCGCACGGCACACAATCTTGTTGTGCGCCTTGAAATTTGACGCTGATATAGCCGTTGTGAATGCAGTTCCGGCCGTTTTGGTAAAGGTGCTTTCCCGCCGGGCAGACACAGGTTCCCGCTGCTTTGTCGTAGGTGAAGTCGGTGGGTTTGTAGCGTCGGTTGGCCTTCACTGTGTTGACCGCTGCTGTGTGCTTGTTGTGCAGTGGGTGCGGCGCTTGTTTGTGTTTGGCTTGGTCGGCAAACCGTTCATCGCGCTGGCGCATGCCGTTGTCGGCGATCAATGCGGCGATGTTGAGCTCGGCCAGTTGTGAGAGATTCTCCGCCGAGTGATAGCCCGCATCTGCCGTGATGAGCGAGAAGTCACGCAGCTGTGGGGCGAGGGCTTTGATCACCGGTATCAACAGGGATTGTTCGCTGCCGGTGCCATGGGCTTGCGCATCGACAATGATCTGATGGCGATCATCCACCGCTGCCACACCGCAGTAGCCCTGTATCACGCCTTTGCTGGTCGCCATCTTGGCGCTGTCGTTATCCGTGCGGTTACTCTTCCTGATCGACCCCTTGCTGCCCTTGCGATCTTCGGGATGCTCCGCCAGCCAGTCGCGCAATTGCGCGGCATCGGTTTGCAGGCGCGCGATGCGCTGCGTTTCCTTTGCGGCCAGATCAGGCTCGACCGGCAAGGCATCATTCTCGCGGTGGCGCGCGAGCATCTGCTTGGCGGCAGCTTCCATCTTGTCGGCCTGACGCATGAAATCAGCGCGTGTGCCGCTCGTGGCTTTGGACGCATTACTCGGAAGCTTGACGCCATCAATCGCGAACATCTCGCGCCCGATCAATCCCTTAGCGAGCACGTCTTTGAACGCGGCGGCGATGGCGTCATCCTCTCGGCTGACGAAATTGGCGATGGTCGTATGGTGCGGGGCGCTGTCGCCAGAGAGGGCGATGAAGGTGACGTGCTCGCGGCAGGCGCGTTCAAGATGGCGACTGCTGACGATTCCGCGCGAATAGCCGAACAGCACAACTTTAAGCAGCATCGCCGGTGGGTAGGCCGATGCACCGGTCTCGTCGTTCTTGTAACGGGCATCGAAACCAGAAAGGTCAACCTCGTGTTCGATCAGCCAGCACAGGGCGTGCTCGAAAGTGCCAGGCAGCAACTGCTTCTCCAGATCAACCGCGAGAAACCGCGGGCTGGTGTCAATGTGCTTGTAGCGCGCCATGAGGACTCCTCAAAAGAACTTAACCTTGGAGTCTTGTTATTGCATTTGGTTCACGGCAAAGTGCGCAACATGAAACTACTTTTTCTACAGCCTCGTTGGGCCCCTAGAGTCTCGCATCGGCATCTTCACGCCACAAATTGCCAATCGGAGGGCATGCATCAATGAACGCAAGAGACCTGCTGGCAACCGCTTTGCTGATGAGCATCCTTGGGTGTGCCACGACGCCCGTCCCAACTGGCGCCGCCCGAGACGTTCCAAGAGCGAGAGTTCTCAATGCCGCACTTCTTGAACGGAAGGAGAGCCTTGGCCAAGTGGTTGTGAAGAGAGATGAAGGCTTCTCTGCCTCCGCGTGCAACTCCCGCGTTTTCGCGAATGGAACCCCAGTCGCGGAGATCGCCCCAGGCGAGAAGGTCATTTTCTATTTGCCAGAGGGCGAGCAAATGCTCGCGGCTATGGCAACGGGAATCTGCATTGGCGGGCTTGTTGAGGCAAAGGCAACTGTGAGTCGCTCTCGTCCTGCTGTCTTTCGCATTAGCTACGGAAGCAGCGGTGAGTTCTCAATCCAACCAACCGCGTTTTAGGTTCGAGCATTGCGCGCACACCTGCTGCTTGTTGCGGGGACGGGGCCCAGCTCAAACGTTCGGTGGCATGTGTGTCTACGTCGGCTCTCCAAGGAGCGTGATTGTGACCCCAACGCCAATTTGGCATTACAGAATGAGCATGCGACGAGGCTGGTAGAAAATTGGCACACAATTGAAGATTTCAAAAGGGGGCAAAAGTGGAACACGTATTAGTCACAATCGGAATAGTCTTACTTATCGTTGCAATTTGCCGCGAGATCACTTGCTGGTATTTCAAATTCAGCGCCATGGTGGCACTGATGACCGAGATTCGTGATTTGCTAAAAAGCAGGCCCTTAGAACGATCTTGACAGAAGGCGGAGTCGCGTTGATCGTCTTCTATGGGCACGTGCCACCGAACAACGGCTTCTAGGGCGACGCGCCGCGAGCGGCGCGCGCCTGAAGCCGAGCGTTGAGGCTGTAGAAAAACCCTTTCCCCTGCGAAATGGGTCACCGCATGAGCGCGGAATTTCCGCGCTCAATGTTTTTGATCTTCCGGTTTTTGTGATGGATTCGCGAAATCGTTCGCGAGTCACGCGTTCATTGCACGCGTAAGAGGTTCCTATCTCTTGGTTCTCTACTTCCTGTGCTCCATGTGCATTCCATACCGGGCATCAAAACCTGTGAGATCAACGTCGTGATCGATGAGGTAGTTGAGTGCGTGCTCGAACGTCCCTGGCAACAACTGCCGTTCAAGATCAACCGCGATAAAGCGCGGACTGGTATCGATGTGTTTGTAGCGCGCCATGGAAATTCCTCAATTAACGATACTTCGTTATCGACACTTGTTATTCCATTTGGTTCACAGCAGAATGCGGCTATGAAAATAGTTTTTCTACAGCGTCGTTAGGCGCCTATTTTTAACCCACCACGAAAGGAAATATTATGAAACTGAAACTCACGTCACTTTCCATCATGCTCTGCGCTGGCAGTGCAATGGCTGACACAACAGTGCAAATGTCCATGGTCGATGCAAAGGGTGTTAGCGCTAGCGTTGGACAGGTATTAATCACTGAATCAAAGTACGGCATGGTGTTTTCGCCGTCACTGAAAGGCCTTCCCCCTGGGTTGCATGGGTTCCATCTGCACCAAAACCCAAGCTGTGAGCCGAAGGAGAAGGATGGGAAAATGGTTCCTGCGTTAGCGGCGGGTGGCCACTACGACCCAAGCGATTCTAAACGCCATGACACTCCCTGGGGTGACGGTCATCTGGGTGATTTACCCGCACTCTTTGTGGATGCAGAAGGCAATGCTGTCAAACAGCGCCCAATACTTTCCACTAATCAGCGTCCAATTTTTTCCACTTTCTCGGTTTTTTGAGAACGACTTTTGCGATGCTTAAAACGGTAAGAGTCGTTACCTGTTTCCAGAATGTCACAGTGATGCGTAATACGATCCAGCAAGGCCGTGGTCATTTTGGCATCGCCGAACACTTGCCCCCACTCACTAAACGATAGATTCGTCGTGATGATCAGCGAGGTCTTCTCATAAAGATGGCTGATGAGATGGAACAGCAATGCGCCACCTGATGCGGGGAATGGCAAATAACCCAGCTCATCTAAAACCACCGCATCCACCAGGCAAAGTTGCTTCGCCAGATTACCGGCACGCCCTTGGCTTTTCTCTCGCTCTAACTGATTGACCAAATCAACCGCATTGAAGAATCGCACCCGTTTACCTTGGTGAATGGCAGCCACCCCGATGGCCGTGGCTAGATGCGATTTACCTGTACCCGTGCCACCTACCAGAATTAAGTTGTGTGCAGTTTCCATAAAAGCGGCGCTTGCCAATTGTTCAACCGCTGCCTGCGATAGGGGTGTTTCGGTCCAGTCAATGCCAAGCAAATCCCGATGGATCGGGAAGCGTGCCGCTTTGAGTTGATAGCGCAGGCTTTTAAGTTGGCGCTCAGTTTGCTCTGCCGCAATCAGGCGATCCATCCAACTTTCGGGACGATGAACTTGCTTTGGTTTCTCTGCTTGCAGTTCACCCCATGCGGTTGCCATGCCATAGAGTTGCAGCGACTTTAAACATGCTGCGTGATCAATGGACATTGGTTGCTCCCAACAAATGGTCATATCGCTGGCAATTGGCGATAGGCTCGATCGTCAATGCAATTCCGTCTGGCACGTTAATCGCCATGGTGGGCAAATGCGGTGCGATGAGTCTGCGCAACTCATTCATCACGATGGGCGCACTGACGACACCCCCTTCAAGCGCTAACTCACAGGCAACCGTGAGCGCATCGAGTCCAGATTCACCTGCCAGCATGAGTAGCTCGACAAAGGCCCGATCCCCCTTGGGTTGTTTTAGAATACGGTCACGCACGGTCTGAATAGGTCTGGGTAAATCCCACGCCACGAAGGGTGCGCCATCGCGTAACGCACCGGGCTTCTTCTCCAATACCGGCAGGTAATGCCACGGGTCGCAAACCAATTGCTCTCGACCAAATACTCTTGAATGTGCAGCAATGACTTCACCATGTGCTACGACACGAACTTGGTCTGCAGTGGTGCGAACAGAAACAGCCTGACCCGCAGCACTCGCTGGAACGCTATAGCGATTACGATCCACTCTGACCAGGCAGGTTGAAGAGACACGCATCATGTGTTCGACGTAGCCATCAAAGTGCGCCGTGATTGGACGCAACAACGATTGCTCATCAGCAAAGCAGGCTGCGATGGTACGTTCTTTCTGTACGGGGTGGCTGCGCTGTGCCAATTCTTTGCAGCGGGTAGCGAGCCAGTCGTTCAAGTCGGCAAATGAGGTAAAGCGTGCGAGGGGTGTAAATAGCCATTCCCGCACATTGCCCACTTGATTCTCAACCTGTCCTTTCTCCCAGCCGGAGGCGGGCGTGCAGGCAACTGGTTCAAACAGGTAATGATTGGCAAGCGTTAGGAAGCGACGGTTGAATTGGCGTTCTTTGCCTACATACACCGCATCGACTACGGCCTTAAGGTTGTCGTAGATCAAGCGAGCAGGCACGCCACCAAAGAAAGCAAAGGCACGATTATGGGCATCCAGCACCATCTCCTGCATTTCTCTTGGATAGGCCACGACAAACATCTGGCGGCTATAAGCCATGCGGAAGTGCGCCACTTTGATGGTCTGCAATACCCCGCCCAACTCGACTTGCTCTTGGCTCCAATCAAACTGACAGGCATCACCAGGTCGAAATTGAAGGGGTACGAATGCTTCTGTCAGCTTTGGCCCCTGAGCGCCAGATTTCCAGCGTCGAACAAAGCGCTGCACGCTATCGTAAGCGCCAAGGTAACCTGCTTCCTGTAAGCCTTCAAAGAGTCGCTGGCCGGAACGGCGGCGTGATCGGGGAAGTTTAGATTCTTCCTCGAGCCATTGCGTGAGCTGCTCTTCAAATTGACCCAGCTTCGGCGCTATCGGCTGAACCCGAACATACTTGGGCTCTGCAACGGTGTTGAGATGCTTGCGCACGGTGGGTCGAGACAGCCCCATGTCACGTGCAATTTCTGTGATCGTTTGCTTTTGTACTAAATGCCGCCTGCGAATCTCGTAAATGATGTCCATGTAAAACACTCCAGATACCTCCGGCGAAATACCGGATGGTTACACACTGGGGTGGAAACTATTGGACGCTGTTTCCACCCCGAATCTGGAAAGTGTTGCACGCTGTTTGACAGTCATTGCGCACCTTCTGGCAAATTGGTTGCGCTGCGCCTGTCGGCAATGAACCAGTTCTTCCGGGCGCCATTTGTCGGTTT
>JAYWDL010000119.1:0-6728 GCA_043779865.1 Polaromonas sp. | reverse complement strand
AGTTAGGCCATGTGCGCTGGAAGATGGGGTTTCAACTACTGTGAGCATGAAAAAGTATACGCCATTGACGTATAGCCATCCCGGTTCGATAGTTAACGTAACGCTTGTAAACGGTTGATTTTATTGACAATGGCTAATTGACTGCAGCGTGTGGCGGTACGTTTTCCTTCTTGAAAATCAATGGGAGCGCAACTGTAGAACTCGGGCTGGCGGGGGGACAGAACGGGAAAAGTCAGGCGCTAGGGAAGGCTTGCCGACGGCTGCCCGGAAGCAGCGCTGGCCCGGAGCGGCGCCAGCGCTGGTGTCCAGCCGCCACCCATCGCGCGGTACAGCGCCACGCTGGCCGCCTTGCGCTCTTGCTGCAGTGACACGCGGTTGATTTCGGCGGCCAGCAGGGTGCGGCGGGCGTCCTCCAGGTTCAGCTGGCTGGCCAGGCCGTTTTTATAAAGCGCTTCGGTGCCGGTGAAGGCGGCGCGGTAGCCGGCCACCGCCGCTTCGGCATCGCCCTGGCGCGCGTCGCTGCTTTGCAGCTTGACCAGCGCTTCTTCCACTTCCCTTACCGCCTGCCGCACCCGGGCGCGGTACAGGGCGGCGGCTTCCTCGTAGCGCGCCTGGGCGGCCTCGACATTGGCTACGCGCCGGCCGCCGTCAAACAGCGGCAGGCTCAGGGTCAGCGGGCCGATAGACCAGGTGTCCAGATCGATAGTGCCGCCACTGGCGCGAATCCGCGCGGCGCCGATGGAGCCGGCAAGGCCCAGGCGCGGGTAGCGCGCGGCCTGTGCGTTCCCCAAGTCCGCGCTTGCCGCAGCGACTTCACGCCCGGCGCTGAACACGTCAGGCCGCTGGGCAAGTGCTTCGGCGGGAACCGATGCTATCGAAATAATAGCTGCTTGCGCACGTTCCACCTGCGGCAGAGCCAGTTTTTGCCTTAAATCAGGCTCTGCAAGGCCGCTCAGGGCCACCAAGGCCTTCAGGTCCAACTCGCACAGGGCGGCCTGGCGGGTGGCGCGGCCGCGCGCTTCGGCGGCGCTGGCTCGCGCCAGGGCGTCGCTGGCGGGCGCGGTAAAGCCGGCCTGCGTGCTTAAGGCCGACAGGCGCGCGGTTTCCTGGCGCGAAGCGGCATCCGTCTGCGTCACGTCGGCCAGCGCGCGGCAAGTGCGCAGGCTGTAGTACTGGTTGGCGACCTCGGCCGCCACCGACACTCTGGCATCGTGCCACTGCGCATCGGCGCCCAGCAGGCGCTGCGCCGCCGCATCCAGGCTGGCGCGATTGCCGCCCGTCACGTCGATTTCCCAGGCCGCCTGCAGCCCGGCCTGCACGGTCGTCACCACCGGCACCGAATCCGGCCCGGTGACTTGCTGCGAACGGCCGCGGTTGAGGCTGGCGGCGGCATCGAGCGTTGGCAGCAAGGCTGCGCCGGCCGCCACCCGCGCGGCGCGTGCCTGCTCAATGCGCGAGCGCGCCGAAGCCACCGTGGGGCTCACCGCCTGCCCGGCGGCAATCAGCTCGACCAGCAAGGGGTCACCCTGCTGCTGCCACCACTGGCTCAGGTCGGTTAGCGAGCCCTGATGCGGCAAGGCAGACTGCCACTGCAAGGGGATGGGCGCGGAAACGCTGGGCGGCGCGGGCCGAACAGCGCAGCCCGCCAGCCACAGCGCTGCGACCAAAGCCATCAGTGCTGCTGGTGCCCGGTCACGGTCAGCCTCGAACTTTTTCATTCCTTGCCCTTCCCGCGCGCGCTGCGCAGTGCCTGAGAAAATCGTCGATTGTGCAGGCAGAAAGTGTCCCTGCCATGAAACCCCGGCTTACGTCGTGGCCTTGAAGATCGCCCCCCAGAGCGCCAGGATCGCGTCCTGCTCTTCCTGCAAGGCGGGCGGCGTCACCTGCGTCGGCTCTTCGTTCAGGCGCGCATGGTGCTGCACACGCCTGAGTTCGCGGTAGGCGCTGGCTGCGCGCTGGCCCACGCCATCAGGCAGCAGGCCGGCCGCTTCGGCGCGCTGCAGCAGGGCAATGTTGCCGACGTTATCGACCAGTTCCGGATGCTGCGCAGACTGCGACAACACCAGAAACTGAACCGCGAATTCGGCATCCACCATGCCGCCAATGCTGTGCTTGACATCGAATTTTCCGCCCCGGATCGGATGCGCGCTGCGTACCTTCTGGCGCATGTCCACAATTTCATGGCTTAGCGCCGCCGGGTCGCGCGGCGCGCTGATGACCGCCCGGCGAACCTCGTCAAAGCGCTGGCGCAGGGACAACGTCGCCGTGAGTGAATCCGGGGACGTGCAATTTTCCGCTGGGCCGCCCCGAGGAAAATTAGCCCCCTCGGGGGGCAGCGCAGCACACGCAGTGGCAAGCGTGGGGGCCATATCGCCCAGCACGAAGCGGGCACGCGTCATGGCCTGATGTTCCCAGGTCCAGGCGGTATTGCTGCCGCGCTGCTGCTGGTATCTGGCATAAGCGTCAAAAGGCGTGATCAGCAGGCCTGAATTGCCATTGGGGCGCAGGGCGGTGTCGATCTCGTACAGGTCACCTTCGGCGGTCTTTAGGGTCAGCCAGTTGATGAGCTTGCGAACGAAGGCGGCATACACCTCGGGCGCGCGCTCGTCATCGTCTTCATAGACAAACACGATGTCCAGGTCGCTGCCATAGCCCAGTTCCTTGCCGCCCAGCTTGCCGTAGGCAATGATGGCGAATTGGGGATTGTCGCGGTGCCGGTTTTTAAGGTGCTGCCAGCACCAGCCGGTGGCGATGCCAAGAATTGCCTCGGCCAGCGCACTCAAATCATCGGCTACCTGCTCGACCGTGAGCACGCCCTCCACATCGCGGGCGAGGGTGCGAAACACCTCCACATGGTGCGCGCGCCGCAGCAGGTTCAGACAGGTTTCCTCGTCACCTTCGCCGGTGCGCCTGAGCGCCGCCAGCCGCTGCTGCAATTCCCTGGCAAAGACTGCAGCGTCAAAGCGCCCGTGCAGCATTTCATCGCTGGCCAGCTCGTCAATCACCCCCGGGTGCTGCAGCAGATAACGCGCCGGCCACCTGGCGGCACCCAGCAGCCGCAGCAGCCGTTCATGCACCGCCGGGCGTTCCAGCAGCAGCGCCAGATAGCTTTCCCGCCGCAGTAGAGGCTCGACCCAGTCGATCAGCCGCAGGGCCGCTTCTTCGGTGACAGCGCCTTCAAGCAGCCACTGGGCGCTAAGCTGCACCAGCCGGCTCAGACGGGCGCGGGAATCTTCCCGCAAGGCGAGGATGCGCGGATGCTGGCGCCATAAGCCCAGGCGCTTGCGAAATTGCGCCGGCCACTGCTCAGGCAGCTGGTCGAGCAGATCGTCCAGCTGCAGGGCAGCAGGTCCGGGCGACTGGCCGCAGCCCTTGCATTCGGGCTTGCCGCCGAGCAGGATGTCGAACTCGCCGGCCACCAGTTCGCGGTGCGCGTCGAGGTCGCTGAGAAAAGGGCCGCAGCTGCTGTAACCCAGCGTCGCTGCAATCCAGCCCAGGTCGTCGTCGCGCACAGGCAAGACATGGGTCTGCTGGTCATCGAGGTACTGGATGCGGTGCTCGACACGGCGCAAAAAGTCATAAGCCCGCACCATGGCGGCAGCGGTCTCCTGCGGCATCAGCCCGGCGTGAGCAACGCGCTGCAGGGCGTCCAGCGTGGGCCGGGTGCGCAGTTCGGGAAACTGCCCGCCGCGCACCACCTGCAGCACCTGCACGGTAAATTCAATCTCGCGAATGCCGCCGCGTGACATTTTCACGTCGTTGGCGCGCTCGGGGTGGCCGGCGCAGCGCCTGGCCGCATGTTCGCGGATCTGCCGGTGCAGCACGCGCAGCGCATCAAACACGTTGTAGTCGAGGTAGCGCCTGAAGACAAAAGGCAGCACCGAGCCGCGCAAGGCCTGCGCCGAGCCGCTCTGGATGCATTCGAGTGGCGCCACGACCCGGCTTTTGAGCCACGCAAAGCGCTCCCACTCGCGGCCTTGCGCCTGGAAATACTCTTCCAGCGCACTCAATGAAACGGCCGCCGGGCCCGAATTGCCATTCGGCCGCAACGCCAGATCGACGCGGAAAACAAAGCCGTGCTCGGTGGCGTCGCCGATCAGATTGAAAACGGCCCTGACCTGGCGCGCAAAATATTCGTGGTTTGAAATCTGGCCCCGGCCGTCGCTGCGGCCTGCGGTTTCGCCATCGTGGTCATAGACGTAAATCAGGTCAATATCGCTGGACACATTGAGTTCACGCGCGCCGAGCTTGCCCATGCCGACCACCCACATCCGGGCGCGTTCGCCGCTTTCGGCCTGCGGCGCGCCGTGCAGCGCATCAAGCGCCTCGCGCGAGTGCTGCATGGCCACATCGAGCGCCAGTTCGGCCAGCTCGGTCATGGCCTTGGTAACGACATGCAGCGCGACGCCGGCGGTGGATGCGGCGGCGGCCGCCAGCGCCGGGCCGCCCCAGGCAAGGTCAACCCCCTCGGGGGGGGCAGTACGCGAAGCGACAAGCGTGGGGGCTTCTAAATTACAGCAGTCGAGCACCACCAGCCGCTCCAGAACCAGCTGGCGCAGCACCCGCAGCGCAGCGCCGGTGTCCAGGCCACTGCTTAGCAATGCATCGAGCGTGACCTGCATCATGGCCCGCACCGGCTCGCCGCTGGGCAGTAGCGCCATCTGTCCGGCATAACGGCGGCGGATACGCTGGACAAAGCGCGAATAAGCCGGGCTGGCCAACCCTGGGGAAAAAGGGGTTTCGGGGCAGGCGCTTGAGGGGACGGTCATCACACTACTTCACAAAACTTCGTGGTTCTGCGCCGGGCGGGAATTGTCGCCGGCGGTCATAATTCTCAGGTCAATGGAGCCTACCTTAACCAGTCCTTCCGCTTTGCCTGCCTTGCCGTCCCGACGCCTGCGATGGATTGCCATTGCCATGCGTTGCCTGCTGTGGCTGGTCGCGGGTGCGTGGCTGCTCTTTGGCCTGAGTTGGTTGGTGCTCCACGGCTGGATTGTGCCGCGAATTGCCGAATTTCGTCCGCGCCTGGAACAGCAAGCCAGCAAGGCGCTTGGTGTAACCGTTCGGATTGGCCAGATCACCGGTCGTTCGCTGGGCGCGATTCCCTCGTTTGAGTTGCATGACGTCACCTTGCTCGATGCACAGGGGCGCGAGGCCGTGCGCCTGCCGCGTGTTCTGGGTGCGCTGTCGCCTTCCTCGCTATGGGGGCTGGGCTTTGAGCAACTGGTGATCGACCAGCCCGAACTCGATATCCGGCGCGCTGCCGACGGAAAATTTTTTGTCGGCGGTCTCGATGTCTCGAAAGACGGCGCTACCGGCCACAGCGCCGCGCTCGACTGGCTTTTCTCGCAGACCGAGTTCGTTGTACGCGGCGGCACCCTGCGCTGGACTGACGAGATGCGCCAGGCGCCGCCGCTGGCCTTGAGCCAGGTCGATGGCGTGATAAGGAATGGCCGGCATCGCCACCTGATGCGCCTGGACGCGACGCCTCCCCCTGAATGGGGCGAGCGCTTCAGCCTCAGGGGCATCTTCAGGCAGCCGCTGCTCTCTAGCCGCACCGGCGATTTTGCGACCTGGACGGGGCAGGTGTATGGGGACTTTGCCCGTGTCGATGTGTCCCGCGTCCAGCACTATGCCAGCCTGGACTCGCTGGGGCTGGCGCTGAACCGGGGCAATGGCGCGCTGCGCACCTGGGCCGATGTCAGCCAGGGGAAAATCATCGGCGGGCTGGCCGATGTTGCGTTGCAGGACGTGGACGCCCGAATGGGCGCGAAGCTTGAGCCGCTGGAGTTCGAATCGGTTGCCGGGCGCTTTGGCGGCGCACGGCACGCCAGCGGGTTTGAAGTCAGCACCGAAGGCCTTCAGTTTCGCACGCGGGACGGTCTGCAGTGGCCAGGCGGCAATGTGGCACTGGCCCACACAAACGACGAGGCAGGAGCGCGCCAGCAAAGCACCCTCAAGGCCGACAGGCTGGACCTTGCGGCGCTGGCCCGGATCGCCAGCCGCCTGCCGCTCGACAGCCGTACGCAGGCACTCATCGCCTCTTTCGCGCCCCGGGGGCTGGTGGAAACAATTGACGCCCGCTGGCAGGGACCGCTCGATGCGCCCGCCACCTTTGCGGCCAAGGGGCGTGTGACCGGTTTGAGTGTGGCGTCCTCGCCGGCAGGTTTTCCGGCACCCGGTGGCCGGGCCGGAGCCCTTCCTTCGGCCATTCCCGGCAGGCCGGGCGTGAGCGGCGCCACGCTTGATTTTGATCTTACGAACGAGGGCGGTCAGGCCAGGGTGAAGATCGCAAAAGGATCGCTTGACTTGCCCGGTATCTTCGAGGAGTCGAAACTTGCGCTGGACGAGTTGTCGACCGAGGCGCAGTGGAGGCTCTCGGGTCAGAAAATCGACCTGCAATTGCGCAATCTGCAGTTTGCCAATGCTGACGCCCAGGGCCAGGCGCAGGTCCGCTGGCGCACCGACGATGCGGCGGCCACGGGCCCGGCCGCAGGCGGCAACTCACCCGACCGCCGCTTTCCTGGTGTGCTCGACCTGCAGGGCAGCCTGAGCCGTGGCGATGGCAGCCGGGTGCATAGGTATTTGCCGCTGGTGCTGGGGGCTGAGGTGCGCCACTATGTGCGCGATGCCGTGGTGAAGGGGCAGGTCAGCGACGTGAAGTTCAAGGTCAAGGGCCCGGTAGAGCACCTTCCCTTCACCAGTCCGGCCACAGGGGATTTTCAGGT
>JAYWDL010000118.1:0-6765 GCA_043779865.1 Polaromonas sp. | reverse complement strand
TTGCGTTCATCGTGACAGCAGCATCTGTCTGTACTTGTAAGGATTTTCCTACGGTTTCATTTTCTACCGCTGTATGAACCCGCCGACTGCCTTTCTAGGTGCTTTTTGATCGTTTAGCCTGGCTATCCAAAAAATAGTCAAGGCTCCATGCTTCAAAGCCCATGCGTGCTTGCTAATTGTTGCTTCTGGTCTATTGGCCGGCCAAACACATACGTTTGTTTGGAAGCGGCTTACTGGGACCCCCCCAAACAACCATGAACAGCTCCCATTTCGATTCACGACCTTCGCATGTGGATTGCCGGCTTGAGAGTGCTTGAGGTCTATTTTTTCCTGTGGGATCCGCTACGGGGACAGATTCATCGATATATGTCAGGGCGGTTTGATTGGTGTATTGAAATTACGCGTCATCTGGCGCAGGCATCAACACCCCAGACAGCGGCTAACCCTGCTACGGCTGACAAAAAGTGACTTGAGGTGACTGGCCAATCAACTGAGGGAAGTTGACAATTCTGCTGTCGATGTGAAGCTGCCGCAAACGGTGCAGGCGCTGTTGCGTGTCAGCTTCATGTCGTGCCACTCCATGCCTCGGCCATCGAGCATCAGAAGCCGCCCGGTCAGCGCCTGACCGATGCCGCACAGCAGTTTCAAGGCCTCGGCGGCCTGCACCGTTCCCACAATCCCGACCAAAGGAGCAAATACGCCCATGGTGGCGCAGCGGGTTTCCTCTGGCAGGTCTGATTCCGGAAAAACGCAGGCATAGCATGGCGATTCAGCATTGCGTGAGTCATAAACTGCCACCTGTCCATCAAAGCGAATCGCAGCGCCCGAGACCAGCGGCTTGCGATGCTTGACACAAGCGCGGTTAATGGCGTGTCGGGTTGCAAAGTTGTCGGTGCAGTCAAGCACCAGGTCTGCCTCGGGCACCAGCTTGTCCAGCAAGGCCTCATCAGCATGCTCGGCAACCGGTGTGACCTTGACATCCGGATTGAGCGCAGCGACTGCCTGGACCACCGATTTTGCTTTAAGCTCGCCAATGCGCGCCAATGTATGGGCGATCTGGCGCTGCAAATTAGTGGCATCTACACGGTCATGGTCAACCAGGGTGATATGACCCACGCCCGCACTACCAAGGTACAACGCGGCCGGCGAGCCCAGCCCACCTGCACCAATGATCAAAACATGCGATGCAAGAAGCTTTTCCTGACCTTCAATGCCTATTTCGTCGAGCAGGATATGCCGGGAATAGCGAAGCAGCTGTTCGTCGTTCATGGAAGAAAAAGAAAGCCGCTGCACTTCTGGCAGCGGCTCGTTAGTGACTGCAAACAGTGAAGTTGTGGATCAAACAAAGCCCAATCAACCCCAAAACAGGCCGCCCGGTCTGAACGGCGTTACCGCCTAGTTTTCTTTTTTCTCATTCTTTGGCTCGACGACAGCCGTCTTGCTGACCAGCACAGGCCGGCCCTTGAGCTGGTTGATCGCCTGCGCCAGCGGAAAGTCTTTGTCGCTGCCCAATTCAGGCGGACGACGCTGTTCAGGCGTTTTCTTGGCTTCCTCTTCAAGCCGCTTCAAGGCTTCCTCACGCGCTTTTTCCCGGCCTGCTTCCTTGATTTCAGCGCCTTGACCGCTGTTGAGGTGCTTTTCCAGGTCGGCTTCACGGGTGCGCAGTGCCGCAAACGGGCTGCCTTCGGCGGTCTCATCAATCATCACGTCGGGGACGATGCCGCGCGCCTGAATCGACTTGCCGCTCGGCGTGTAGTAACGCGCCGTGGTCAGCTTGATGCCGGTGTCAGGACCGAGCGGACGCACCGTCTGGACCGAGCCCTTGCCAAAGGTCTGGTTGCCCATGATGGTGGCGCGCTTGTAGTCCTGCAGGGCGCCCGCCACAATTTCGCTGGCCGAGGCAGAGCCTTCATTAACCAGCACCACCAGCGGCACGGTCTTGAGCGCTGCAGGCAGGCGTTTGAGCGGATCGGCGCCAATACGGCGCTGGTAAAACTCGGGCGAGGCCTTGTAAGTCGATTTGCTTTCGGTTAGCTGGCCGTTAGTGGAAACCACTGTCACGTTTTCAGGCAAAAAGGCGGCCGACACCGCAACAGCAGCATCAAGCAGACCGCCGGGGTCGTTGCGCAGGTCGAGCACCAGCCCTTTCAGGTTGGGCTCCTGCTTGTAAATCTGCTCGATCTTGGCCACAAAATCATCAACCGTCCGTTCCTGGAACTGGCTGAGGCGAATCCAGGCGTAACCCGGCTCGACTACCTTGCTGCGAACTGACTGGGTACGAATTTCTTCACGGGTGATGGTGACCGGGAAGGTGCGGTTTTCATCCTTGCGGAAAATCGTCAGCATCACCTTGGTCTGCGGCTCGCCGCGCATTTTCTTGACGGCATCGTTCAGGCTCAAGCCTTTTACCGCTGTGTCGTCAATGCGGGTAATCAAGTCGTTTGGCTTGAGACCCGCGCGGTCAGCAGGCGAGCCTTCAATCGGCGACACCACCTTGACCAGGCCGTCTTCCTGGCTGATTTCTATACCCACGCCAACGAAGCGGCCCGAAGTTCCTTCGCGAAACTCCTTGTAGGATTTTTTGTCGAAATAAACCGAATGTGGGTCCAGACTGGACACCATGCCGGAAATCGCGTCGGTAATCAGTTTCTTTTCGTCCACGGGCTCGACGTAATCAGTCTTCACCATTCCGAAAACGGCCGCGAGTTGCTGCAACTCTTCCAGTGGCAAAGGTGCCAGACCAGCGCGCGCAACGGCCTGCAGTTGCACCGTGGTAAGCGCCCCGGCCATGGCACCAATTGAAATCCAGCCTGCTATCTTGAGCTTCTGACTCATAAGAATTTTCCTAAACCTGTTGAAGAACCCGTGCTCCTTCGTATCGGGAGCAATATACACCTTGGAGAAGAGCGCGCCACTACAGTTCCACTGCTTGCGCAGCGTGGTAGGGGAAAAGTGCGGAGAAAGCCGGTTTTTACAAGGCCTTTACCGGATTTTTACAAAATGGCGGTGCCGCTGCACTCGGCAGGGACTTTAACGGTGCCAGGTTCATTGCATGTTCCCGACAGCCTTTCATGCGGTTTGCAATGATTTATGCCGGGACGGCTTTGCCCTGAGCGCCGACAGCCGCTGCCGCTTTGGCGGCGGCTTCGCTGTCGCCCAGGTAGTAGCTGCGCAGCGGCTTAAGGTCTGCGTCCAGTTCATATACCAGCGGAATGCCGTTGGGAATGTTCAGGCCAACGATGTCGCTGTCTGAAACATTGTCAAGGTATTTCACCAGCGCGCGTATCGAGTTGCCATGCGCGGCGACCACAATGCGCTTGCCTGCCTTGAGGGCGGGTGCCATGGCTTCATTCCAGAAGGGCAGCACGCGCTCCACCGTGTCTTTGAGGCACTCGGTCAGCGGCACTTGCCCGGGCGTCAGCCTGGCGTAACGCCGGTCGCCGCGTTCACCACGGGCGTCATCGGCGGCCAGCGGCGGCGGCGGCGTATCGTAGCTGCGGCGCCAGACCAGAACTTGTGCGTCGCCAAACTTCCTGGCGGTTTCGGCCTTGCTCAGCCCCTGCAAGTCGCCGTAATGCCGCTCGTTGAGCCGCCAGCTGTGTACCACCGGCAGCCAGGTCTGGTCCATCTCGTCCAGCACATGCCAGAGCGTGCGGGTGGCGCGCTTGAGCACGCTGGTGTAGGCCACGTCAAAGTCATAGCCCTCATTCTTGAGCAGCTGGCCTGCATTTTTGGCCTGCGCAATGCCGGTTTCGGTGAGATCGACATCGGTCCAGCCAGTAAAGCGGTTCTCCAGGTTCCAGGTTGATTCGCCGTGGCGGATGAGCACGAGTTTGTACATGGTTTGTGAAGTTTGAAGAAAAATGAAATGGGAAAATGAAATGGGAAAAGGACAGGATAAAAAGGTGGCCCGCAGGCGGACTTCTGCCTCCATTCTAAAATCACCGATTGAGTAAAAAATATACAAAAGGTATCAAGTGAAATTTCTGATCGATAACTGGATGCTGATTTCGATAGCCATCGCCTCCGGCGGCATGCTGATTTGGCCCCTGATTTCAAGCGGCATGAATGCCGGCGCACTGAACGCCAGTGGCGCTGTGCAGCTCATCAACCGCGAAAAGGCCGTGGTGGTGGATGTCTGCGAGCCGGCTGAATTTGCGGCCGCTCATGTGAGTGGCGCCAAAAACGTTCCGCTGGGTGAACTTGAAGCCAAACTGCCCGGCATGGTGAAAAACAGGACTTTGCCCTTGATTCTGGTCTGCGCCAGCGGCGCGCGCTCCCGCCGCGCAGTGGCCATTGCCAAAAAACTCGGTTACGAGCAAGCCCAATCGCTGGGCGGCGGACTCAAGGCATGGAAAGAAGCTAACCTTCCCGTTGAAAAAGCCTGAAAAGGCTGAAAGTCCAGTTGCCGGACCGCCTGTTGATACGTCGCTCCGGCATTGCTGTCTTCCCCTCCATTCCTGCCCGGCACATCTGCGGGCACAGACCCGAAAAAACCATGCAAACCGTCAAGATTTACACCACCGGCTCCTGCCCTTACTGCATCCAGGCCAAACAGTTGCTCAAGCAACGCGGCGTCACCGAACTCGATGAAATTCGGATTGACCTGGTTGCCGGCGAGCGCCAGAAAATGATGGAAGTCACCGGCCGGCGCACCGTTCCGCAAATTTTTATTGGTGCCATGCATGTAGGCGGCTGCGACGATCTGATGGCGCTTGATGGCCGTAGCGGCCTGCTGTCGCTGCTGACCGGCACGCCCTGATGCTGATGTATTGGTTTTTCCCTTGAGCGTTTGCTGCCACCGCCCGGCAGTTGTTCGGGAACTTTGACCCTGAGATAATGCGCCTCAGCCGCCTGCGCCGCAGCGCCTGTTCGGGGCGCAGTACGCAGGTGTTACCCATCCCCACCCGATTTTTTTGCACCCTGACGAAAGAGCACCATGGCCGAAGCCAATCTTGACCCCGTATTCCAGATCCAGCGCGTTTACCTCAAGGATCTGTCACTGGAACAACCCAACTCGCCTGAAATCCTGCTGAAGCAGGAGCAGCCCGGCGTGGAAATTCAGCTGGGCGTTGATGCCAAGCCCGTTTCCGACGGCCTGTTTGAAGTCAGTGTGACGGCAACCGTTCATACCAAAATTGACGACAAGACTGTGTTTCTGGTTGAAGCCAAGCAAGCCGGCATCTTCGAGATTCGCAATATGCAAAGCGATCAGCTGGGTGCCATTTTGGGCATTGCCTGCCCGCAAATTGTGTATCCGTACCTGCGCAGCAATGTGGCCGACATCATTCAGCGCGGCGGTTTTCCGCCGGTGCATATGGCCGAAATCAACTTCCAGGCGATGTACGAGCAGCAGCAGGCCGATGCAGCCGTTTCCATGCCCGAAGCACCGCAAATCATCGTTTGATGGCCTGTTAGGCTGACCTCAAGGCCATCCGCCGTGTTGCCATGAAAATTGTTGTTTTGGGGGCGGGCGCCTGGGGCACCGCCCTGGCCGTCAATGCCGCACGCGCCGCGGACACTGGCGTGACCCGGCATCAGGTCACGTTGTGGGCGCGCGATGCGGTGCAACTCAAGCGCCTGCAGGCCGAGCGCGCCAATACCCGCTACCTGCCCGGCATTGCCCTGCCCGACAGCCTGGCGCTGCAGGGCGGCGGCGAGGCTTCGCTGGCGCAGGCCATCAATGGGCAGGATATGGTCATCCTGGCAACGCCGGTTTCAGCCGCGCGAAGCATGCTGCAGCGCCTGCAACACGCTGGCGTGCCTGTTGCCTGGCTGAGCAAGGGCTTCGAAGCACCCGTAGCCGCTGAACCGTCTTGTACTTCTTCTTCAGAGCCTTTTGGCCTGATGGTCCATGAAGTACGGGCGCAGGTAGCTATTAATTTAAGAGCGGGCGTGTTGAGCGGCCCGAGTTTTGCGCTGGAAGTGGCACGGGGCCAGCCGACGGCGCTGGTAGCCGCCAGCGAACATGCCGAAGTGCGCGAGGCGCTGGTTGCCGCATTTCACAGCGCCAGCCTGCGGGTTTATGCCAGCGACGACGTGGTGGGCGTCGAGGTCGGCGGAGCCGTCAAGAACGTGCTGGCCATTGCCACCGGGCTGTGCGATGGACTGCAGCTGGGCCTCAACGCCCGCGCCGCACTCATCACCCGGGGGCTGGCCGAAATGACGCGGCTGGGCGTTGCGCTGGGGGCGCGCGCCGAAACGTTTACCGGCCTGTCAGGCCTGGGCGACCTGGTGCTCACCGCCACCGGCGACCTCAGCCGTAACCGCAAGGTCGGGCTGCTGCTGGCCCGGGGCAAAACCCTGCCCGAAGTGCTGGAGTCGCTCGGTCATGTGGCCGAAGGGGTTTATTGCGCCCGCACCGTGGTGCAGCGTGCAGCCAGTCTGGGCGTGGAGATGCCGATAGCGCAGAGCGTGGTGGCGCTGCTCGACGGCAAGCTCAGGCCGTCCGAAGCCGTGGCGGTGTTGATGGAGCGGGGGCCGAAGACGGAATTGGATTGCTATTGAATAGATAGCTGCTAGCGCCCGTGTTGCCTGCGCAGAAGCCTTTTTTCGTATCTATTTTCGCAAAACGATCGTCACCAGCAGCGACGCGTTCTGCACCGCCGTCAAGGCGTGATCCACACTGCCTTCGAGCCAGACAAGCTGCCCGGCCTTCATCCGTTGGGTTTGCCCGCCCGCCATGAGGTCGATCTGGCCTTCAAGGCAGTGAATCGTGATTTCGCCCTTGACCTTGTGGGACGGCACGGTTTTGCCGGCCGGCAT
>JAYWDL010000117.1:0-6784 GCA_043779865.1 Polaromonas sp. | reverse complement strand
GCTGAACCGCTACCTGGAAAAACAAAAGCTTGCCGAGCAGCTACCCGATGCGCAGCGCCGCGAGGAGCTGAGTTATGACACGGCGCTCACGCGTCTGTCCAAAGGTGTTTGTCCAGGCTGCGAGCGGCCGGTGGACCTGAAAACTCCGGAGATCGACTTTTGCCCGCATTGCGGCATCGGGCTGTTTGACCATTGCGTTCGCTGCAACAGCCGCAAGAGCGCTTTTGCGAAATTCTGCCATTCGTGCGGCGCAACGGGTGAGCCCGACAGGCGCTTGCCCGACCAGGGCAGCGTTGCCATCACCGTGCCATAAAAGTTCAGACCGGGCGGCCAAAAAAAGGATAGCCAGGGTCGTTGTAACCCGGGCTGGACGAATGGCCGGGCACCACCAGCTCATTGACGAACACTTCATCGTCTTTGTCGAGCACCAGGTCGAGCGCGCCGTAAACATCTTTCAGATGAGACAGTGTGCGCGGCCCGACAATGACCGAACTGACCAGTGGATTCGCAAGCACCCAGGCAGCGGCAAATTGTCCGGGAACGACGCCTTTGAGTTCGCAGCGCAGCTTGATTTTCTGGGCAATCAGCAGGGATTCTTCGCGAAACTCGGTTTCCAGAATGCGTTTGTCACCACTGCCGGCGCGCGTGCCTTCGGCGGGTGGCTGGCCGGGCAGATATTTGCCGGTCAGCACACCGCGCGCCAGCGGGCTGTAGGGGACAACGCCCAGACCGTAATGGCCACAGGCCGGCAGGATTTCAATTTCCGGTTCGCGGTTGAGCAGGTTGTAATACGGCTGGCACACCGCCGGTGGCGGCACGCCGGCTTTTTCGCACAGACGAGCCACTTCGGCAATACGCCAGCCGCGAAAGTTGGACAGGCCAAAGCTGCGGATTTTGCCCAGGCGGATCAACTCGCCCAGCGCATTCACGGCTTCTTCCAGATTTTCCTCGTGGTAGTCGCGGTGCAAATAAAGAATGTCGAGGTAGTCGGTTTGCAGGCGCGCCAGAATGGCGTCGGTTTCCTGGATCAGCCAGCGGCGTGAGTAATGACTTTCGTTTATCGCCTCGCTCACCGGATTGCCCAGCTTGCTGGCCAGCACCCAGTGGTGGCGCTGGCCACCGAGCAGTTTCCCGACGTCTTTTTCCGACTCGCCTTTGTTGTAAACGTCAGCGGTGTCAATAAAGTTAATGCCGTGCTCGCGGGCCGACGCGACGATGCGCGCCGCCTCGTCAAACGGCGTTTGCCGGCCAAACATCATGGTGCCCAGACACAGGGCGGAAACCTTCAGGTTGCTTTTTCCGAGACGGCGGTAGTTCATGGGTTAACTCCTTGATAAAAACAGGGCTGGCTCAGTCTTGAGTGCAGCGGCTTTCAGTGAACAATGTTCAGGGCGTCAAGCGCTCAACCAGGTATTCCTTGGCATACCAGTAAGTTTCGGGCGTCTTGAAGGCGGCCATGACGCCGTCATTTTCGTCCTGGCGCGAGCGCAGGTCCCAGCGCTCGTCAAGAATCCGGCACTGCGTGCAAGGTGCCTGCCCTATGCGCCGCTGCACCAGAACATAGCGGCTGGTCTTGAAAAGCGCCTCTACCTCGGTGTAATCCACCGGCTGGGCGGCAAAGTAGGACACGATTTTGGCGCCGGGAATGATGAACTCGTAGCGTTCAAAGTGGCCGTTGAAGTTGCTCGGGACTTGCACCGTCTGGCCTTTCAGCAGCGCATTGGTGTCGGCACGGAAACGGCCCAGCTCACCGTTGAACGGATGGGTAGCCCAGGCCAGCGCGAACAGCACGGCAAAGCCGGACAGTGCGGTGATCGGTCGCGTCCACGCTTTCCTGAACATGCCGACAAGGCAGGCAATGGCCGAGGCCGCTACGTACAGCCAGAACAGCGGCGAGTAAATCCAGCTGTTTTGCGTCGCCCGCACGGCGCCATAGCCAATCAGGCCCATGGCCAGCAGGCCTATCATGCAGACCCCCAGCGTGAGGCTGAACCAGATGCGCCCGATGCGCTCCCAGTACAGCGCCATCACAACGGCCAGGGCGGGCATGGCGGGAATCAGGTAGCGGGTCGAGCGCTGCGTCGGCAGCATGAACACCAGCGCCAGGGCCAGCATCCAGAGCCACATGATTTTTTCGGCGGCGCTGAGGGTTTGCGCTGTGCCGGCGCGCTGCCGGTAGCTGCGCCAGGCGGCTACCATGCAGCCGACCGAGAGCGGCAGCAGAAACAGGGCATTCGAGAAGTAGCCCGTCAAAATGGTCAAAATGCCGCTGCTGCCGCTAAAGGCTGCCTTGAAATAGCCCTTTGAAGAGTTCATCTTGCCGGCGTTTTCGCCGACGACAAACTCGCGCCAGACTTCGCCGGGCTGCGGATCGACCACAAACCACAGGCCGAACACAGCCAGGCCGATGGCGCAAATCGCTGCGACTTTGGCGCCATCAGACAGGATGCCGGGCCGGAAAATTTTCCACGGTGCCAGTTTCGCCCCCACGGTCTGGTAGCACAGTGCCAGTCCGAAGCCGACGGGCACCACCATGACGAACGATTTGTAGAGGCAGCCAATGCCAATGGCCAGACCGGCGATGAGCGGGAACTTCCAGCGTGATGCCAGCAATTTGGCGGGCGACCAGGCGAGGGCAAAAAAAACCCCAAACAGCCAGAAGGTTTCGGCAGCGCTGGTGAGGTAAGGCCGGCCGTAGCGGTAAGTCGTGAAAAACGACAGGTAAACCAGGGTCGCGATGGCGCCCATGGTGATAGCGTGGCGGCTCCGGCGCTCTGACGTGGCGGCAGCGGGAGACCCGGCCTGCGGTTGATGCGCATCGCTGCGAACAATTTTCCAGGTCAGCAGCCCCACCATCAGCGCAATGGCCCATGTGTACACCAGACTGGGCAGTCGCAGGTTCAGCAGCGTCCAGTGCTCGCCCCAGCCGCCTGCCACCATGGCCTGCCAGAACAGCAGCGGCGGCTTGGTGTTGCGCATGAAATCGTAGGAACTTACCAGCGGCAGCCAGTGACCGGTCTCGGCCGTCAGGCGGGCAATGTGGGCATAAACCAACTCATCGCCATTGCGCGGAATATGGTCGCCGCCCAGACCAAACAGATAGCCCAGCGCCACGGCGATAGCCAAGCCTATCCAGACAAGGTGAACAGGACGGCGGGGTTGCGGTTTTTCAGGGCTTGTCATGGCTTGTCATGGCTTGTCATGGATATTGGAGGGTGGAGCGGCGCTATCGTTCACATCGCCGGAAGCCGGAGTTTTTGCGCGGTGGCGGCGAAACGTCAGCTTGTCATTGGCAACAAAATTGACCGCGCTGGCTAGCACGATGGCGATCAGGTTGGCGACGATGTAATGCATGTACAGCGCCAGCCATTTGGTCAGCAGCGACTGGATCATGATCGACAGGGCCGCCGCCATCACATACTTGAAAAACTGCAGCAGCGCCGACTGGGGAATGTTGCGGCCCCGGTCACGCCAGGTCAGACGCCGGTTCCAGTAAAAATTGCTGATCGTCGCCACGCTAATAGCCAGCGCAATCGAGTAGTTCAGCCGCGAATGAAAGTCGGCGATGTGCCGCAGCAAATGCTCCTGCGCCAAATAAAGCACCGTAATATTGATGACCGTGCCGCTGGCGCCGACCAGTCCAAACTTGATGAAGCGCCAGTGCGCCATGGGTTGAAAGCGCGGTGGCAGCAGGCTGACCAGCCTTTGCGCAATGGATCGAAGCGTTGACATCAGGCGCTGGCCAGGAACTCACGCGCTTTGGCAAGTACCGCAGCGGGCGCGATAACCTTGAGGCACTGGTTGTCGCCATCGCAATACGACGAGCGGTGGTTGTAGGCGGTCAAGCAGGGCGAGCACGGCCACTGGCTGTAAAACGAATGGCACTTGGGCGTGAGCGGTGCGTACAGGCTGGGCGTTTCGGGGCCAAACAGCATCAGCGTCCAGATCGGCGTGAGCGCGGCGAACTGGCCGGGTCCGCCGTCATTGGTGACCAGCAGGCGGGCCCCATGAAACAGCGCCAGCAGCTCGGAAATCGACCGCGTGTAACCCGTCAGGTCAACCACCGGGCTGTCCGGGACGCCCGCCTGCACATTGGCCACCAGTTGCCGCGCCAGCGCCTGATCGTCCTTCAGGCCAATCACCGCCACGGCGCAACCGTCGGCCACCAGGCCTTCGCACAGCGCGGTATAGGAGGCCAGCGGCCAGGCGCGGATCGGCAAAATGCCGCCGCCCGGATACACCAGCACCAAAGGTTTGCCGGCAATGGCGGGAAAGTCCTGCGCCAGCCGGCTACGGATACTCTGGATCAGCGCGTCGTCAAGCTGGACATGCGGCGGGGGTTTGACGCTGCCCACCACCGGCAGCTTGGATTTAGGCACGGCGGTCGAATCGATCGCCCGCGCCAGCGTCAAAAACTGCGCGCTGATGTGGCGGTAGGGGTTGTACGGCACGGGCCGGTTGATGTGCGAGCCACGGTACAGGCCTTCCTGCGTATGACGGTGAAAACCCACCCGCACGGCAGCACCGCTGGCAAACGACAGCAGGCTGCTGATGCGCGAGAACAACTCGCAGTCAATCGCCACATCCACATTGGCGCGGCGCAGCGCCCGGATGGCGTTCCACAGGCTGGACAGCAGGGAAATGAGCGAGCGGTCATCGACCGTATGCACATTCGCCGGGTCCATCACCTGCATCAGGTCGAGGATTTCGCGGTTTTTACGGAACAGCAGCGCGTGCAGCGGCGCGTCCGGGTAGCGCTGCTTCAGGCGCGCAAACATGTCGTGCGCCAGCACCAGGCTGCCCATTTCGGACAGCAATATCACCACGATCGCGCGCGGCGGCGCCTGGTCCCTGGCCGGCGCAGGGCGGAACCGGCGCATGAGCGCATCCACGCCAGATACCGCCGCGCACAGCGGAATGCCGGCCCAGCGGTCAATCCATCGTTGCAAATTGATGTTCACGGTTCAGACCCCGCGCTGCCGGTCGGCTTTGAACTGCAGCGCAAATTCGCCAAAGCGGCCGGCGTCCAGCGCATCGCGCATTTCCTGCATGAGGAACAGGTAGTAGTGCAGGTTGTGGATGCTGGCCAGCATCGGGCCGAGCATTTCGCCGCAGCGGTCCAGGTGGTGCATGTAGGCGCGGCTGAAGCCGCCCGAGGCCGTGCCGTCGGGCATCGTCCGGCCCTTGCAGGTGTAGCAGCCGCAGGTGCTGTCAACCGGCGCTTCTTCGGTCTTGTAGCGCGCATTGCGGATTTTCAGGTCGCCAAAGCGGGTGAACATGTGGCCGTTGCGCGCATTGCGCGTCGGCATGACGCAGTCGAACATGTCCACGCCCGCGGCAACGCCTTCGACCAGGTCTTCCGGCGTTCCCACGCCCATCAAATAACGCGGTTTATGGGCCGGCAGGCGTTGCGGCGTGTGCGCCATGATGCGCAGCATTTCTTCCTTGGGCTCGCCCACGCTGACACCGCCAACGGCATAGCCCGGGAAGTCGAGTTCGACCAGCGCAGCAAGCGATTCCTGGCGCAGATTCTCGAACATGCCGCCCTGAACAATGCCGAACAGTGCGTTGGGGTTTTCAAGCTTTTCAAACTCGGTTTCGCAGCGTTTGGCCCAGCGCAGGCTCAGCGCCATTGACGCTCTAGCCTCGGCCTCGGTCGTGATGTGGCCTTTGGTGTCATAGGGTGTGCACTCGTCGAACTGCATCGCGATGTCACTGTTCAGAAGGGTCTGGATCTGCATCGAGATTTCGGGCGTCAAAAACAGCTTGTCGCCGTTGACGGGCGAAGAAAACTTCACGCCTTCTTCGGATATCTTGCGCATCTCTCCGAGCGACCAGACCTGAAAACCGCCGCTGTCCGTCAGGATGGGCTTGTGCCAGCTTTCAAATTTGTGCAGCCCGCCAAACTGTTTCACCACATCTGGCCCCGGACGCATCCAGAGGTGAAAGGTATTGCCCAGGATGATCTGCGCACCCATGTCATGCAGCGACTGCGGCATCACGCCCTTGACCGTGCCGTAGGTGCCAACGGGCATAAAAATAGGGGTTTGCACCACGCCGTGGTTCAGCGTCAGTGTGCCTCGGCGCGCTTGGCCGTCGGTCTTGAGCAAATCAAATTTCAGCATCAGTTTTTCGGAAAGTATTTGACGCCAGGCAGACCTTCAAAGTGCTGGTCTTGCGTCCATAGCGTTGCGTCATGCGCTTGAGCTGTTGCGTAAATCAAGCTGTCTGCGAGCGGTAAGTTGTAGGCGGTGGCCGCCAGTGCCAGATTGAGATCCATGTCGACAATCTTTCCTTGCTGCATCAGGGTCAGTGCGATGCTGGCAAGCTCTTCCCCGCGTTCACGCGCAGTTTTCTTGACAACCTCATAAATGGTGATGACAGGGACGATCAGTGTTTGCGGATTCGCAATGACAGCGTCAAAGCGCGCGGCGTAGGGTGTTTCAGCAAAATACTCCAGCCAGCATGAAGAGTCGAGAACAATATGCGACGTTTTGCGCGAACGCGGCAGAGCGGGCGTCAAAAGCGCTCCGGATCATCGACGATGGTCGTGTCCATGCCACGTGCGATACCACGGTAGGCCTGGGGCGCCATGACCGGAAGCAACCGGATAATGCCACCGTAGTCGATCACCATCATCTTTGACCCAGGCTTTATGCGCGCACTCTCGCGTACCGCCTGCGGAATCACAACCTGGTATTTCGAGGAAACCGTAACAACGTTGTTTTTCATATCGATCATTGTATCGTTCAACCAGTTTTACGTCGATAAGAAAAGCCGCCGC
>JAYWDL010000116.1:0-6851 GCA_043779865.1 Polaromonas sp. | reverse complement strand
TATTGGCGACTACGTCAGCCAGTTGATTTGGGCGCCGGCTTACTGCGCAACCCAGCCGCCATCCATGTTCCAGGCGACGCCGCGTACATTGTTGCCGGCTGGCGAGCAGAAGAACACCGCCAGCGCACCCAGTTCTTCAGGCGTGGTGAACTGCAGGGAGGGTTCTTTTTCGCCCAGCAGTTGTTGGGTCGCCGCTTCGTTGGAAATGCCGCCTGCTGCGGCCCTGGCATCGACCTGTTTTTGCACCAGCGGTGTCAGCACCCAGCCTGGGCAGATGGCGTTGCAAGTCACGCCCGAGGTAGCGTTTTCCAGCGCGGTTACTTTGGTCAGCCCCACAATGCCGTGCTTGGCGGCCACATAAGCCGACTTTTCCGGAGAGCCGACCAGGCCATGCGCCGAAGCGATGTTGATGATGCGGCCCCAGCCTTTGCCGTTATCGGCGGCCTGCATGGCCGGCAGCGCCAGGCGCGTGGCATGAAAGGCGCTGCTCAGGTTGATAGCGATGATGGCGTCCCACTTGTCAACCGGAAAGTTTTCAATTCTGGCCACATGCTGGATGCCGGCGTTGTTGACCAGAATATCGACCCGGCCAAACTCGGCGGCGGCAAACTTCATCATGTCTTCAATGTCTGCCGGCTTGCTCATGTCGGCGCCATGGTACGCAACCTTCACGCCCAGCGCGGCAATTTCGGCCTTGGGGCCGTCCACGTCGCCAAAGCCGTTGAGGACAATATGGGCCCCTTGGGCAGCCAGTGCCTTGGCGATGCCCAAACCGATACCGCTGGTTGAGCCAGTAACGAGAGCTGTTTTACCTTTGAGCATGAAGTTTCTCCGGATGATTTACGATGGTTCACTTGATATTCGAGCAGCACTTTGCGCGACAGGCGACGCAAAATTTGCTGAAGTAATTATCAAGCCTTAATCAAACCCTTTCCTGACTGCCCGCACCATGACTGAACCCCGCCTGAATTACGTATCCTGTCCCGACGCTGCGGATGGTCATCGCATGGCCTATTGGCAATGGGGCCAGCCCGACAGCACGCACGTCGTGCTGTGCGTGCATGGCTTGACTCGCCAGGGACGCGATTTCGATATGCTGGCGCAGGCCTTGTGCGAGCAGGCCGGGCAATCTTCCACGGGCGCTATCCGCGTGATCTGTCCCGACGTGGCGGGCCGCGGCGAAAGCGATTGGCTCAAAGACCCGATCGGCTACCAGGTGCCCGCCTATGCCGCTGACATGTTGTCTTTGCTGGCTCATCTGCAGGCCCAGTCACCCATCACCACACTGGACTGGGTCGGCACCAGCATGGGCGGGCTGATTGGCATGGTGGTCTGCGGTCAGCCTGGCTTGCCACTTCCGGTCCCGGTACGCAGGCTGGTACTGAACGATGTCGGGCCCGCGCTCCAGTGGCAGGCCATTGAACGGATTGGCGCTTACCTGGGGCAATCCGGCCATTTCAATTCTGTCCAGGAAGCGGCCGATGCGATGTGGACGATTTCCCAAAGCTTTGGCCCTCATACGCCGGAGCAATGGCTGGCCTTATCGCGTCCCATGCTCAGGCCGGTGTTGCCTGCTGCTGACAGCCCGCTGCGCCTGCATTACGACCCGGCTATTGCAGGGCCTTTCAAATTGACCACTGAAGAGGCGGCGCAGAAGGGCGAGGCCATGCTCTGGAAACTCTATGACAACATCGAGGCCGAAACGCTTTTAGTGCGTGGTGCGCTGTCGGATTTGCTGAGTTCCAAGACAGCCCACGCCATGACAGAACGCGGCCCACACGCCAGACTCGTCGAGTTTGTGGGTGTTGGACACGCGCCCACACTGATCGCGAAAGATCAGATTGCCGCCGTCACAGGTTTCCTGCTTGCATGAGGCGGGTAACCATTTGACGGGGCTTTCATGAAAAACAAAGTGGTGGGGCCCGACGCCCCAGCATCTTCACAAGGAACACCCAGTTCCATCGTGACGGCCACGGCCGACAGCCTGCCGGAGCAACCCCATGCCCTGGTGCGAGCCCGAGCCTTTGCCGAGCCGCTGATCGCCAGTGAAATAATGAACACCGGCGAAAACGTCCTGGCGCATGCCGATGCGGTGACGGCCATCCTCAAACTGATTGGCGGCTCGGAAGCAATGCAGGCTGCCACCTATCTGGTGCATTCCTGCCAGCACCTCAACAAGCCTCAGGAAGTGATCGCAAAGGCTTTTGGCGCCAGCTATGCTGCGCTGGCGGTAGAAACCACCAAGCTCATCAATGTGCAGCGCCAGACGCGCATCGCCGGCGCGAAAGCCCAGTTGCACGACGACCCTGCGACGCAGACCGAGAGCGTGCGCAAGATGCTGCTGGCGTTCTCGCGCGATTTGCGGGTCGTCATGCTGCGGCTGGCTTCGCGCCTTCAAACCCTGCGCTATTACGCTGCCAGCAGGCAGTCGGCGCCGAAGTCGTTGGCGCATGAGTCGCTGCATGTGTTTGCGCCGCTGGCCAACCGCCTGGGAATCTGGCAGATCAAATGGGAAATGGAAGATCTGGCTTTTCGTTTCCTGGAGCCCGAAACTTACCAGCGAACGGCCCGGCTGCTTGATGAAAAACGCGCTGGGCGCGAAGTATTCATGGAGGCCCTGCGGGCACAACTTGAACGCGAACTGAACCAGAACGGGATTGCCGCGCTGGTGCAGGGCCGGCCCAAACACATCTACAGCATTGTTAAAAAAATGCGCGGCAAGTCGCTGAATTTTGATCAGGTGTTTGATATCCGTGCTTTGCGCGTTATCGCGGCCGATGTAAAAGGCTGCTACGCGGCTTTGGGCTTTGTACACTCGCGTTTCATGCCGGTACAGGGTGAGTTTGACGACTACATCGCCAAGCCTAAAGCCAACGGTTACCAGTCCCTGCACACGGTGGTGCGTGACGAGGCGGGGCGGGCGGTCGAAGTGCAGATACGCACCCAGGCCATGCACGACCATGCCGAGATCGGTGTGGCGGCGCATTGGGCCTACAAGGAGGCCGGCACCAAGGGCTATAGCGGTGTTTCCGCGAGCAGCGAATACGACGCCAAGATTGCAGTGCTGCGGCAATTGCTGGCCTGGGAGCGCGACCTGTCAGGCCCGGCGGCGCAGCGCGCGCGCGATGCCAGCCAAGGCTTGTTTGAGGACCACATTTATGTACTGACGCCCGATGCAGCCGTCGTAGAACTGCCCCAGGGGGCCACGACGGTCGATTTCGCCTACAACGTACACACCAGTCTGGGACACCGCTGCCGCGGCGCGCGTGTTGATGGCGTCATGGTGCCGCTCAATACACCGCTCCAGAACGGCCAGACGGTTGTAGTGATTACGGTCAGGGAGGGCGGACCTTCCCGGGACTGGCTGAACCCGGAGTTGGGTTTTCTGGCTAGCCACCGGGCGAAAACGAAAGTACGTGCCTGGTTCAACGGGTTGGCAATGGAGCACACCGTGGCGAAAGGCCGGGAAGCAGTTGAAAAGCTGCTCCAGCGCGAAGGCAAAACTGCCGTGAAGCTGCACGATCTGGCACTTCAACTCGGTTTCAAAACAGCGGATGATTTGTTTGAGGTTGTCGGCAAGGACGAGTTGTCCCTGCGCACAATTGAAAATATGTTGCGGCCGCCTGAGTCAGTGCCGTTGCCAGACGACTATGTTCTGGCAAAGAAAACGCGCCAACCCGACAGGTCCGGCTCTGCAGGAAAAAGCGGCAAGGGCAGTGTGCTGGTGGTGGGTATGGACTCTTTGTTGACGCAATTGGCTAAATGTTGCAAGCCCGCGCCCCCCGATGAGATTCTTGGCTTTGTGACGAAGGGCAAGGGCGTGAGTATTCATCGAAATGACTGCAGCAATTTCCGCAACATGGCCAGCGGCAGTCCCGACCGTGTGATCGAGGTGCAGTGGAGTTCCCCCAAAGTGCCGGACGGCTCGGTTTATCCGGTGGACGTGGCCGTCGAAGCGGCCGACCGGCAGGGTTTGCTGCGCGATATTTCCGAAGTGTTCGCCAAGGAGAAAATGAACGTCATTGGTGTGCAAACCCAGTCTGTCAAAGATAATCGCGGTGGCACTGCGTGGATGACCTTCACGGTCGAGGTGGCGCAATCAGGCCGACTTAACCAGGTGCTGGGTATCGTGGCCGATGTGCCGGGCGTGCGGTCGGCTCGAAGACGCTGAACTTATTGCACATATTTTTCAGGGCACGCCAAAACTCGTGTTTGCACTGCTAGAATACGAGCTTCGAACAGTCCTTAGGCGCGTAGCTCAGCTGGTTAGAGCACCACCTTGACATGGTGGGGGTCGTTGGTTCGAGTCCAATCGCGCCTACCAATTTTCCTAAACGGTTTTCTTATTCAATGTTCTTTCCCGTTTGCGGGGCAGTGCATTTATGCAGATTTACCCAAGGAAATTGCGTATATCAAGACATTCCTAGAATGTATCGAGCCGTGTCGCTATAACGTATAACGCAGGCCGTCATTTCGAGGAATCATCAGTGCAGAAAAACAAATCCATCCCTTCGCCTTCAGGCGACCCGTCTTCGTCAGGCAGCTTGCCTGCAAAGCCCCTTTCTGGCAACGAGGGCAGCAAGGCAGAACTGGACAAGACCGAAGCAACCCGGATCATCAAGAAATATCCGAACCGACGCCTTTACGATACAGAAACTTCGGCTTACATCACCCTCGCTGAAGTTCGGCGCCTGGTAATGGACAGCACGCAGTTTGTCGTGCGTGATGCCAAAACTAATGAAGACCTGACGCGCAGCATTTTGCTGCAGATCATTCTTGAAGAAGAAGCTGGCGGAGCGCCCATGTTTACTGAAGCCGTGCTTGGCAACATTATCCGTTTTTACGGTGACGCAATGCAGGGATTTATGGGCGCATACCTTGAGAAAAACGTCCAGAGCTTCATGGATCTGCAAGTCAAGATGGCTGAGCAATCCAAGGGGCTGAGCCCCGAAATGTGGGCTCAGTTCATGAATGCGAAGTCGCCCATGATGCAAGGAATGATGGGTGCCTATGTTGAGCAATCCAAGAATGTTTTTACGCAAATGCAGGAGCAAATGCAAAAGCAGAGTGAACAGATGCTGTCGGCCCTAGGATTGAAGCGCTGAGAATTGACTGGCTCCTGAAGGCCCGCTTAAGGCCATACAAGGGGTTTTGCTCGTTCCTGCGCCTGCTCTGAGACAATAGGGCTATGAGCGAAGTTCTTTCCCCGTCCCCCCTTTCTCCTGTTTCCCCTGTCAAACCCACGCCGCGCGTGGGATTTGTCAGCCTGGGATGTCCCAAGGCATTGACGGATTCCGAGTTGATCCTCACGCAACTCAGCGCGGAGGGCTACCAGACGTCCAAAACTTTTGAGGGTGCTGACCTGGTCATTGTCAATACCTGCGGCTTTATTGATGATGCTGTCAGGGAAAGCCTGGATGCCATCGGCGAGGCGCTGGCTGAAAACGGCAAGGTCATTGTGACCGGCTGTCTGGGCGCCAAAGCGGGCGACGGTGGCGGCAATCTGGTGCGCCAGATGCATCCCAGCGTATTGGCGGTAACCGGCCCCCATGCGACGCAAGAGGTGATGGATGCGGTGCATCTGAACCTGCCCAAGCCGCACGACCCATTTGTGGATCTGGTGCCCAACGCCTTTGGCATCGCCGGCATCAAACTCACGCCCCGGCACTATGCCTATCTGAAAATCAGTGAAGGCTGCAACCATCGCTGCACTTTCTGCATCATTCCGTCGATGCGCGGCGATCTGGTGTCGCGGCCCATTGGCGATGTGCTGAACGAAGCGCGCGCGCTGTTTGAAGGCGGCGTGAAAGAGTTGCTGATCATCAGCCAGGACACTTCTGCCTATGGTGTGGATGTGAAATATCGCACCGGTTTTTGGGATGGCAAACCGGTCAAGACCCGCATGCTCGAACTGGTCAAGGCGCTTGGCGAAATTGCCGAACCATACGGCGCCTGGGTGCGTTTGCATTATGTATATCCGTACCCGAGCGTGGACGAGATACTCCCGCTGATGGCCACAGGCAAGGTGCTGCCTTATCTGGACGTGCCCTTGCAGCACAGCCACCCGGATGTTCTAAAACGGATGAAACGGCCTGCCAGCGGAGAGAAAAATCTGGAGCGCATTGCGCGATGGCGCGAAATTTGCCCCGAGATTGTCATTCGCAGCACGTTTATTGCCGGCTTTCCTGGCGAAACCGAAGATGAATTCGAGCACCTTCTTGATTTCATGCGCGTCGCAAAAATTGACCGGGCTGGCTGTTTTGCTTATAGCGCGGTGCAAGGTGCTACTGCCAATGACATTCCGGGAATGCTTCCGCTGGAAGTGCGTGAAGACAGGCGTGCGCGTTTTATGGCGGTGGCAGAGGCAGTTTCAACTGAGAAACTGCAGCAGCGTGTGGGCGCCACCATGCAGGTGCTGGTAGACCATGCGCCGGCGCTGGGCCGAAAAGGCGGCACTGGCCGTTCTTATGCTGATGCGCCGGAGATTGACGGCATCGTCAAGTTGCTACCGCCAGAGAAAATCAGCAAAACTCTCAAAGTTGGGGAGTTTACCCGGGCCCGCATTATCGGGGTTCAGGGTCATGACCTGATTGCCTTGCCCGTCTGACACTTTATCAACCTTCTGGGCCTTTTTACCGGCCCGTACATATTTGTACGGGTCGTGCTGTGCAACAGTTGATCCGATGATGAAGCCGGTTTGATCGAATTGACTTCGGGAAGCAAAAAAGCCACTGGTTCGCAGCGGCTTTTTTTCGACTTGAGTAATTTTGGTGCCCGGGAGAGAACTCGAATCTCCACATCTTGCGATACACGGACCTGAACCGTGCGCGTCTACCAATTCCGCCACCCGG
>JAYWDL010000115.1:0-6863 GCA_043779865.1 Polaromonas sp. | reverse complement strand
TGAAGGATGTCGCGGATGCCCCCATGGGCAACTTGAAAATCACAATTCAAGACACAAAGACTGTGATTGACAAGATGTGGCTAGTGGAACGGTATGTTTTAAGTTGAATGCGCAACACCCAACTCAACAACCGCTTTGTTTGGCAGGTCCAAGAAGTCTGCAGGGATTCAGAACCGTCCAGGCCACGATTCGATGAGATGCCAACGTTTGTCAAGCCGACGGGCTTCAAAGCGCGGTAGTGGCGATTTCCATCCAAGCAACCCCAGGCTGCTTTTCAACCACGATACGGTGGCCTTCATGCCGATAGGTCAATTGGCTGTGGTGTCGTGGGTTGGACAAAACGTCGGGGTGCGCAATAGGCTTGAAACTTATGAAATCAGCCACGATCAGCTCTTCATAGCCCGGCTTGCTTCCGACGCGAATGACCAAGTCGACCGGGTTTCTGGCATGCTCGGATCGATCCATAAATGCAGCTGCTTCGAGTTCGACCGGACGTTTTGGCATTGGCAAGGTTTTGATGTGCTGAAGGACGCGGGGAAGGGTGTCGCGCCGCAAAAACTTTAACAAGTAGCCATACTTTTCGCGAACGAGAATAACCCGCACACAAATCGCATCGGGCCGCCATTCATATCTGCCAAAGGACGGCAACTCATGCTGAAAAGGATAGTCGGCAACAGCGCCCGATAGTTTCCGATACCGGGCGTTCAAGAGGGCGCGCAAATTTTTCATCACGGCGGCTTGAAGTTCCTCCGTCGGCAAGTTAAGACAGGCAGACGAAATTCGATCCGCAAATGCAACCGATGCCCGCGCCATTTGCGTCGGAAGATCACGGCAAGCCTGTATTAAGGCCGACCGGTCATTCAGTACCATTTGCTCAAGCTGACCTAGCGTCGACATGCCAAATCCGAAATCCAAAATCTGCTGGCTCTGCAATTCCAGACTAACCAGCAGCAAAACACAAGGTCGTTGACCGTCATCTAGGCTCAATTTAAATTCGTATCCCAGCACCGTGTGCTTTAGAACGTTTTTGGTATCAAGCAGCGCTTCCAGTTCTCGCAGCATGCTGGAGGCACAGTGTTCCAAGTCCACAGACTTGAATCTAGCCGGAAAGCTCGGCAGGGCGAGCTCCAAGACGCCAGTCAGATAATTTTCATTCATTCTTTTTCTCCTTGGCTCGCTTGCAAAGATGGACCCAAACCCATGCTGAAAACATGGCGCAATGCAATCCGGTTAGTGAGCAGCCGCTTCCATCCTTGGCAAGTAGTTTTGAGTCCGAAGCAATGACCAGCCAGATCGAGGGCCGCCCCGCGCGATGCGATTGCGCAATTGTCTGGAGCGTGCGCCCGAGCTTTTGCCGAGCCACCGCTTGGGCGACAGTCAACATGGATGACACATCGTCAACTGCGCCGGGTGGCGCCGACCACTTCAATGCAATCAAGTTGGTGTTGATCGCAGACTCCTTCAGCAGGTCGACGAAGCAGTCCCAGCCGGGTCCGGGTCTTACCGCCAAATGAAAACTCGCAAGAGCGCGTCGCCAGTATTCTGTCGCTTGGTTCAGCATAGGGTCCTCACAGCGCTTTATCGCTTTCAAGATCAACGCGCAGCGTGGTTGAGTTGTCCGCGAAAAGTCAGGCTTGAGCCCCAGCAGCCGGCCCGACCGGTCTCGTAGCGCAGTCATTCCCAGCGTCATCTGATCAGGCAACATGGCCAGCTTGTCGCCATGTTGCTCGGCAAACTCGCCAGCGAGTTTGAGTGCGCCCACCACAAGCGCTTCGCTCAGGTCTTGCCTCAAGCCGGTCTGAGCGACGGACAGGCCCGCTGAAATGTCGCCGAGCAGTCCTATGATCTGATCAAGACTTAAAACAGTTGCCTTCAATGAAAAAAGCGGATTTTTCGGCGTTTCGAGAGCGATAGACTCATGTGTGTCCGGGTAAATAACCGTTGCAGCCCTTGTCTGAAGCGATGACCATAAAACGTTTGCTCTACCGACTGCAGTCCCTTTGCTGCGGCTTACGCGCTGTCGTAGAGCCGCCTCCGGTATTGCACTCCAGGAGTTGATCGCCGAATAGGCCAAAGGCAGCGAGAACAAGGCCCGATCCAGCGCGAGACGAAGACCTGGTTCAAAAATATGACCGTAATTTATTGCAGTCACATGACCACCGACATGTCCAGCTTCGTCCGCCAACAGATCCAGTGGATTGGTTTCAATGTCGGCATCGCTGACGAGCATGGCTGCGAAGCGGCGGGTGGCGATTGAGTGGCGCAATGAATGAACGCTGATACTGTTATCACCGGTCGCCGCCTTCAAAAGGCGGCTCATCCAAAAGTACATCTTTCCAGAATCGGCCAACTGAAGTGGGTGCGAAGGATTGCCGAAAAGGTAGTGTTCAGGAGTGGCGTTTTCCAACGCGCGTTGCCGGAGCCAAGATCGAATGAGTTCCATGGCAGGCTTGTAGTTAATGTGAACCCGGCGACGTCCAGCTTTCGATTTTTCTTTTCCGTCGCTGATTTCTCTGGCGATTTCGATCGTGAGATGTGAGCTTTCGTCGATGACGTTGGACAGTCGCAGCACCAGTAACTCGCGGATGCGCAGCATGGCATGTCCTGCGAGAGCCAAGCCCGTCTGAAGCTGGCGGGTGAATCGGGTCGATTCGGATTGTTCAAACCAGCCATCAATGCGCTGCAGCTCGAACGGCCAGACTACATTGGCGGCGACCGTCGTGTCTCTGTCGTGCTTGAAAAGCGCAGACGGCAGTAGCGGCACCGACCACCAAGCCCGTAAGAAGCAGTGAAATGCCTTGAGGGCGGCGATGCGATAACTTGGGTGCTTGATCGACGGATCAAGCAAACGTCCAAACAGCGCAGCATAGTCATCCGCATCCATACCAGTTAGCCGGCACCCACTAGCTTCAATATGAAAATCTGTAGCAAAACTCTGGACATAGTCATAAGGTGTCGTCGGTGCCAGCGTGCTTTTGCTTCGGGTGCCGTTTTCGGCCAAATCCAGCGCAAAGATATATAACAAAGCGCAGACCTCATCGAGTTCATCAAGCTCAGCAGCCAGCAGGCGCAATTCGTTTAGCACACTCGCACGCTTGGCGGCGTTGGAGCCTTGCGCCGGAGGGCGGAGCGCAGCCGAGAGTTTGCGGACGAACGCTCCGCCAAAGACCGCGGACGGTGCGCGGCCAAGCATCGCCGCTTCAAAAGCCCGGACGTAAGGCGCAGAACCTGCGCCAGATTGCTCCGGCAGATCGGATACTTCGACTTTGAGCGAAAGCTGTTGTGACTCACGTGCCAGTGCGGTCAAGGGCAAAGCACTTAGTCGATCTGCCGCGCTCACATGACCAAAAAGAACGGGTGGCAGAACAGCTTGTGTCCAGGAAAGCCCATCTCGCAGCAGGCCGTCCCACGTGACGGCAGGAAGGCCGATGTGGGATCCAACGGCTATTCGCTGGACGAGACTGTCCTTGGCCGTTTCAAAAGAATCCCACTGTGTCACAGGCTGCAGGGCCAAGACGGCCGGTGCGCTTAGATTCCGCGCATCAATGCGGGTGCCGTCGGACCAGCAAATGCGCAGGGCGTTATGCCAGCGCCTAGCGTGGGCACAAGCTGCGAAGGCACCGCGAAGGTCCTCCTCGATCACCAAGGCGTCAAACGCCAACAAGCAAGCCAGGGTGAGAGCCGATGGACTGAGCGTGCTCAACCCGTGACCCATGACCCAGCTTTGAAATGTCTCAAAGCGCTGACAAGATGTCGCCGCCATTGGCAGGTGCAGGAAGTGCGAACGGCGCGTGGGGTCACGCTTGAATCGCGCCACGCCGCGCAACTTAGGTGAGGTTTTAGGATTCGTCATAATCAAATCTTTCGCAAACCGGGAATGGCTTCAACACCCAGGCTACGAAGCACTTCAATCTGCACGGTGTTAATGCGATCAAAGGACGCCTGTGGTGCAGCAATTTGCGAGGATGAGTTGTTCTCCAGACCGACTATCCGATGGCGCATGAATCGGTCAATTCCAGCTGAATTTATGCCGTGCGCGCGCAAAGTGTTTTGCCAAAAATGTCTACCGACATTTCCGGGTACTCGCCATGGTGCAGGCAGCGAGCCCCAAACATCAGGTGCCCCGACGGGCCTACTGCAGCCGTGTGGTGGTTGCACCAAAAAAAGACTGCCTTGTCCATGCAGCGCCGACTGCAACGCATCGGCAAAGAGAACACTCGCAGGGTCCGCGAGCGTGGTCAAGCGATGATGAAGCGCTTTGCAATGACCGATGTATTGCCGGATTTGCGCACACACCACGGTGTTTAGAAGCGCCGGTTGGGCCATCATTTGGTCGTGGCCCTGTTTGTCATGCGTGAGAAGGTTGTGTTCCCCATTCATCAACTCCTGCGCTGGAAGTCGGTAAGTGTGGAGCGGACGCAGCCCGGCGCAAAAGCTGATTAGCGCGACGGTGTAGCGGGTGAAATGTGCATGATGCGCAAGCAGAGTGGACGTCTTTGCTCGTCGACCTGGCCACGCTTCTTGTGTTGACTCTGCCAGGTAGCCGAACAGGGCGCGCGCGCCGTCAGTTGTTAGGACACATCGGGATCCGACGCTGGGTAACTGCGATGGCTCCATGGCTGGTTCGCCCCACCCCATAGAGCCGAAAAGCGTTTGAGTAGCCTCATGAATGTCCCTCCCGCTTAGCCGAGAGTAATACATTCGGGCATTCCCAATCAACGAAAAATCCCAGGTTATGCAGGAAGCAGCCAGTCTCTCAATGCCTGCCTGGATGGCCATTGCGCCGGTGGATTTCCTAGCGCGCGTAAGCGACGAGACCAGTTTGCAATGCTCGTTTTCAAGCAAAGAAGTGCGGCTGTTGAGGTCGACCCAGTTCACCAGATCGCCGAGAAGGCTGGCACCAGGGAACTGCTTCATTCGCTCACGGAGATCCGTCGCAAGAAAACGGGGAAGCGGAATGGTCAACAGGTCGTCGCTGGTTTCAAAGAGACCTTCTGTGGCCGCTGATGGGCGGCCGCGCCCGGGAAATAGACACTGCAGATCAAGCAGCAAAGCGCCTCGCTCGATATCCACTCCAAGAAACTCGAGGGGTTCTAGATTGGAAACCAGCGGGAGGCTCTGCGCGAGAGGCGCTGGCAGTTGAGTCAGGATCGAAATAGCCTCAATAACTCCAGCGGGGTCGCCGTGTTCAATCCGATCCCGAATCTCTGCTGCGGCGCGCCGATACTGAGCTGGCGTGAGGTGGCGATGGGTGAGCGAACCTTGCCTGTGTTTTGGATCGGGATACTCAGTTCGCCAACGAAGCCTCGCTAGCAAATCAAAGCGATTTAGTGGGTTCGCGTTCTCAGGTCGAGGCGGACCGCTGGGGTCGGGCATTTGAACGCGTCGACGAACCTGCCGATCAATTTTGATAAATCGCGGGAGCCAGCCGCGCCCAAATCCCTGGTCTTGGAGATCTTCAATTTCTCGCTCTGTGCCGGGGTCGGGTCGCCCGTACTGCATCGCATCGCGCCTTAGCTGTCCGCAATAACGTTCGCTCAATTGAGTCTGGTCTAACAAGGCCAACGCAATCTCTGCGCCAAGTCCGATGCGAAGCGGTTTATGTTCTGGCTGTATTTCTGTCAGCAGCGTCCAAACCGGGAACGCGGCTATCCGCCCAGCCATCTGTCCGGCGGGTGGATTGCCCTCGATGACTTCACGTTCTGCGATCAGTATGCTAGCAATGGACTGAGCGTCGTCCAGCATTGCTTTGAAGGCAGGGCGTAAATGAGGGATGGTTTTGCCATACTCCGATAAACAATCAGCAAGTGCAGTAACGGCAGTGGCACAGGACGGCTGATCCAGCGGCAAAGTAAATGTCCCCAACAAAATTTCAAGCGTTGAATGAAATGAATCGGGCACGGCAGAGCGGAGCCGCATGAGCGGCTCCAAGGACGGGCGAGTGTGCATGAGCATCGCGAACTCCAAAAAAATGGCAAATGAAAGAAAAAGCGCGGAAGGAGAAAAGGGACGTGGGACCGCTAGTTGGTCCCCAAAGGAAAATTCAGAGACGGCGAAGCCACGCGCATAAATGGGCGTGACTGGCGCTAGATTTCAGTGGTTTTACGGCCCGCGCGAAACGGTCGTGTGGTGAAGTGACACAGGCTTACCGCTTGGCCAATGTGATTACTTGCGTATCCCGATGGGGAGACCTAGTGGGCCAAGCCGTTCGGCGCGCAAGCGAGCACGCTCAATAGATGCACTTGACCTGAGGGCAGGCGGTCGGAGCAAGGCGTGCCAACGTCTGGCGCGGGCAAATCTGCGATCTATTTCTTACTGCATCACGGCAGGGCATTACGCACTGCTCGCCGCCGAGGCGATGAGTGTGTGCTGTTGGGAGTATGACGCAGTGTTGTCCAGATTTGGGCAGGCCATAAAAAAATACCCAATGGTCTCCTTTGTGCTATAAACTTTCGCAAGCGTTTTGGCAGTCTTGTTGGTGAGTTGTGACACCTACCGGCATAGATTGGTTTGCAGCGGGTCTAAGTGTCACAGTTTCGAACTATGAAGACCCTTGTTTTGATTAAGTATTTATCGATTTAGGCCATTTGGTAACTTGTGAAGCCGATCAAAACCATTGCATATACGCAGAGCTTTAAGTAGCCTCATAACCCAGGTCGTAAGTTCAAATCTTGCCCGCGCAACCAACATCCATGCCCTTTAGGCTGGTAGCAAACGCCCACTTTATGTGGGCGTTTTGCTTTGGGTCGAGGTTTATGACGAGGTCTGTGTCGTCACAAACCTCGTTGGATTTCACGTTGACCATTGGGCATGCGACGGTTTTAAAAAGATCTAGGAGTCTGGGCGGCAGAAGGATTTGAAAA
>JAYWDL010000114.1:0-6875 GCA_043779865.1 Polaromonas sp. | reverse complement strand
GACTGTCAGGGTCAAGGTTTTAGCTTTGCGGGGCATGTGTCGTCCAGAAGTTTTAGATGACACTTATAGGCCGAAAGAGTTAGTCAGGAGAGCTTATTACTTGATGGTCGTTAAAGGATATTTCCGTAAGTGTCATCCATTAAATACAAAACCGGCAACTTTTAGAAAATAGCGGGTGGAAGGCAAGAGTGAGCTGACAAAGCGGACGGACAAGACGGAATGGGCTAGGGATATTCCCAATTGAATCAAAACGGAATGCTGCTGACCGAAAGGGAAATGCTGAGCAATAGCCCGATGCCAACATTCCCGAGGCAGGCAAAAACTGGATGTCGAATCTGCCTGCGGCCTGCGGTTTCCAACAGCCCAGGCGATAACACCTCGACAAGGGCCTTCAAACAAGCTGGCTACAATATCCCAGCATGAATAAAAGCCCCGCCCTTTGCCACTGCCCCGCTGCGATGCAAGCGGGAAGTGGCGCGCTGGTTTTTGCGCAAATCACTACAACGACCACCACTAAAGGCTGACAAGCCCGCCTCGTCGTGCCCTCCGGCTCGATGAGCTGGACCAAAAAGCCGATTCTTTCGTACTTTTGAAGGGCAACTCCGTGAAACTCTCAGGCAATCTCACAGGTCTCGTCGGCTGGCGCGGCATGGTTGGCTCGGTCCTGATCGACCGCATGCAGGCTGAAGGCGACTTCGACCTGATCGAGCCGGTTTTTTTCTCCACCTCCAACGCTGGCGGCAAAGCCCCGGCGCAGGCAAAGAACGAAACCACGCTGAAAGACGCCTTCGACATCGAGGCGCTCAAAAAGTGCGACATCATCATCACCGCGCAGGGTGGCGACTACACCGCCGAAGTGTTTCCCAAGCTGCGCGCTGCCGGCTGGACAGGCCACTGGATTGACGCGGCTTCAACGCTGCGCATGAATGACGACGCCGTCATCGTGCTCGACCCGGTCAACCTGCCCGTCATCAAGAATGCGCTGGCCAAAAGCGGCAACAACTGGGTGGGCGGCAACTGCACGGTCAGTTGCATGCTGATGGGCGTGGGCGCACTGTACAAGGCGGGCCTGGTCGAGTGGATGACCAGTATGACCTACCAGGCAGCGTCGGGCGGTGGCGCGCAGCACATGCGCGAGCTGCTGACCCAGTTCGGTACGCTCAACGGCGAAGTCAAGGCCTTGCTGGACGACCCAAAATCGGCGATTCTGGAAATCGACCGCCGTATTCTTGCCAGACAGCAGTCGCTGAGCACTGCTGAAACCGCCAACTTTGGCGTACCGCTGGGCGGTAGCCTGATTCCCTGGATCGACAAGGACCTGGGTATCGGAAAGAACTCGGACGATGCCGAGTGGGGCATGAGCAAGGAAGAATGGAAAGGCGGCGCGGAAACCAACAAAATCCTGGGCCAGGGTGCCAGCTTCGGTACCGCAGAAACGCCGGTCGATGGTTTTTGTGTACGCGTTGGCGCCATGCGCTGCCACAGCCAGGCGCTGACTTTCAAACTTAAAAAAGACGTTCCCCTGGCAGATATTGAAGCCCTGATTGCCGCCGACAACGACTGGGTCAAAGTGATACCCAATACTAGGGAGGCTTCGATCAAGGACCTGACACCAGTCGCGGTGACGGGAACGATGCAGATTCCGGTCGGACGCCTACGCAAGCTGGCCATGGGGCCGGAATACCTGGGTGCGTTTACCGTCGGTGACCAGTTGCTGTGGGGTGCCGCCGAGCCGCTGCGCCGCATGTTGCGCATACTGCTTCAGGCTTGACAGGTTTAAATAAACGATCACCAGAATACAATCTGAATTCGTAACAACTTGTTTTATGTCGTTGTCTACAGGCAACGAATAAAACTTGTGTTTTCACGTTTACACGTTGTATCGAAAGTTAAGCGATGTCTTAACTTGTCAGTGCAGTGCCTTGATGTTAAGGTTGTTTTTTAAAAATCAGCTTCAGGGCTTTTGTGCGCTTAAGCAGAATAAAGTTTCATTCAGACCGAGCACCGGAGGCTCAAACCCCATGAATAATCACGGTCGTTGGCGGATTGGCGCCCTGGCAAGTGCCATTGCGTTACTCGGTAGCCTGGCAAGTCTGCAAGCCCACGCTTTGGCGCTGGGCCGGATCACCGTTCAGTCGGCATTGGGCGAACCCCTTCGCGCAGAGATCGACATATCAGACATCAATGCAGAAGAAGCTTCCAGCCTGAGAGCCGGCGTCGCGCCAGCCGAAGCTTTCAAGGCCGCCGGGTTTGAATACACCGCTGCGGTAGCTGGTCTTGAAATCAGACTGCAGCGCCGTGCTGACGGCAGGCCGTATCTGAGCCTGAGCAGCAGCCGGGCCATTACTGAGCCTTTTGTGGATTTGATTTTGGAGACCAACTGGTCCGCCGGACGAATCACCCGCGACTACACCATGCTGTTTGATCCGCCCAAGCTGCGCGCCGCTGCAAACATGGTGGAACCTGCCGCCGCTTTGGTCTCCCGGGCGCCTGCACCCAGTGCAGCAGTGCCTGCCAGGGAAGCTGCGCCCAGCCCGTATCCCCCAGCAACTCCAGCTGCAGCCCGATCCGCGCCCTTGGCCAAAGCACCAGCGATCAAATCCAGTCCAGCTGAAAAAATGCCTGTTGGCAACAAACAGCTTGTTGTCAGGCCCGGAGATACTGCCAGCAGGATTGCCGCCCGCAGCAAACCTTCCAGCGTATCGCTGGACCAGATGCTGGCGGCCTTGCTCAGAAGCAATCCGGATGCCTTCATCGGTGGCAATATCAATGTCATCAAATCGGGCGCGGTGCTCGATATTCCGGGTACAGAAGCTGCCAGCGTCCTCCCCGGCGAAGCCCGGACAATGGTTGCCCAAAGCAAGGACTTCAACGTCTTTCGTCGCAAGCTTGCTGAAGGTGCGGCCCCCACGCAAGTCGTCAGCGCAGAGCGTCAGGTCGGCGGCAAAGTGCAAACGACGGTTGAAGACCGCGCATTGAAGCCTGCCACGCCTGACAAGCTGACGCTTTCCAGCGGTGTCGTCCAAGCCAAGGCAGCAACGCCTGCCGAAGAAAAAATCGCTATCGACCGGAGCGCCAAAGACACCTCCAGCCGCGTGGCAGATCTGTCCAAAAATATCAGCGATCTCAATAAATTGGGCACGCCCCCTACGGCATCGTCTGGCAGTACCTTGCCGGCTCCAGCCCTGAACGCCCCTTCGGGAATTACCGCTCCCGCCATCACTCCGGCTCCCGTCTCTGCCGCAGCCAGCGCGGCAGGTCCAGGCGCTGACATGGCAGCAGCTGCCGCTCTCCTGGCGTCTTCTACAGCAAACGGGATGGCAGCGCCTTTTGCTTCGGCATCCGAGCCTGCTTTCGCAGCCAGCGCTGCAGTAGTAGTAGCGCCGGTTGCGGTCAAGAAACCCGCCGTGGCGGCACCTGTGCCGCAGCAGACTGGCCTGTTTGATCAGGCATTTGACAACCCGCTGCTTCTGCTGGGTGCTGGCGGCTTGCTGGTACTGTTGGGTGGTTTGATCTTTGCCCGCTACCGCAAGAACAAAAAAATGGGCCATGTGGACAGTTCTTTCCTTGAGAGTCGCTTGCAGCCGGACTCCTTTTTTGGCGCCAGCGGCGGACAGCGCATTGACACCAGCGAAAATAATGCCGCAGCCTCCTCCGTGGCGTACACCCCGAGCCAGTTCGATGCTGCAGGCGATGTGGATCCGGTGGCCGAAGCCGATGTCTATCTCGCTTATGGACGCGACCAGCAGGCCGAAGAAATTTTGAAGGAAGCGATGCGCAGCCATCCGGCACGCGTAGCCATCCATGCCAAGCTGGTCGAAATTTATGCCAAACGTCGCGACAGCAAGGCCTTTGACAGCGTAGCGCTGGAAGCCTTCAGGCTGACACAAGGAAAGGGGCCCGAGTGGGCCTACATCATCGAACTGGGCCGCGATCTGAACCCTGCCAATCCCATGTACCGGCCCGGGGCAGTACCTGCAGGCAGTGTTCCCGAAAAGGGTGTGTCAACTTTCCCGCCAGTAAGTGCCGCAGCCCCCCTACTGGTGGCGCCAGCCAGTACGCAGCCACTGGATCTTGATTTTTCACTGGATAAGGCGCCTGACGCTTCCATGACCCCTGCTGCCAGCATTGCGCCTGTACCGCACGTCTCCAGTCCCGGCCTGGCAATGCCTTCGGCCTTTCTGGATGATCTGGACCTGGACCTTGATATGGATCTCGACAGTGTGCCAGCAGCCCTGACAGCTTTATCGTCCCCCGTCCCTGTTCCGGCAATGCCTTCGGCCTTTCTGGATGATCTCGATCTGGACCTTGATATGGATCTCGACAGTGTGCCGGCAGCCCTGACGGCTGTATCGTCCCCTGTCCCTGTTCCGGCATTGCCGTCGGCTAAAGTACCCTCCCCGGAAATCGATTTTCTTTCCGGCGGGCTGGATTTCACGCCCGATGCTTATACAGCGCCCCAATCACTCCAGGTGCGTCAAGCGCCTGGCCTGGAGGCTGCCCACAGTGGCATGCTGGAGTTTGATTTGAGTTCCCTGTCACTGGATCTGGGTCCCACGACACAAGCGCCACCACTTGCCCCGATAGGTGCGCCAGAAGATCCGCTTGAAATCAAGTTTTTGCTGGCGGAGGAATTCCGCATTCTGGGCGACTCCGACGGTGCCAGATCGCTGGCCGATGAGGTGCTGGTCAAAGCCAGAGGTCCTTTGAAAGTCAAAGCGCAGGCATTTCTGAACACACTGTCGTGAGCAAAGTCTGAACAAGGTGCGTTCACCAAGCGGAAAGCAGCGGTGAGGATTGCGCTTGGCATCAGCTACAGCGGAAGCGCTTACGAAGGCTGGCAAAGCCAGCTTTCAGGCAAGACGGTCCAGGACAAGCTGGAACTGGCTTTAAGCAGATTTTCGGTTCAGCCAGTGCGCATCATGTGCGCCGGCCGCACCGATGCCGGCGTTCATGCGCTGATGCAGGTTGCGCACTTTGACACTTCTTTGCAGCGCGAAACCTCGTCCTGGGTGCGCGGCACCAACGCTTTTTTGCCTTCCGATATTGCCGTGCAGTGGGCGCAGCAGGTTCCTGATGAATTTCACTCGCGCGGCAGCGCCGTCGCGCGCCGCTATGCCTATGTGGTGCTGGAGTCGCCGGTGCGGCCCAGCGTGGAAGCAGGACGCGTCGGCTGGGTCTACCGCCCGCTTGATGGCGCGGCCATGCGGCAAGCCGCCCTGCACCTGCTGGGCGAACATGACTTCAGCTCGTTTCGGGCCGCGCAGTGCCAGGCCAGGTCGCCCGTTAAAACCATGAACCGGATCGAGATTTCCCAGCGCGCCGGGTCTGGTTCGCGCTATTGGCGCTTCGAATTTGAAGCCAACGCTTTTTTGCACCATATGATCCGCAACATCATGGGCTGCCTGCTGGCGATTGGCCAAGGCAGTCATCCGCCCGGCTGGCTGGCCGAGGTGGTGGCAGCCCGACGCCGTGATGCCGCCGCGCCCACTTTCTCGCCTGACGGGCTGTATTTTCTGGGTCCGGTGTATGACGAACGTCATGGCTTGCCATCACGAACTGCGGCTTATGATTGGCTGCCATGAGCATCCCCATCCCTTTCAGCCGCACGCGCATCAAGATCTGTGGCCTGACCCGCGAAGAAGACGTCGATGCCGCCGTGGCAGCCGGCGCAGACGCTATTGGTTTTGTCATGTATGAACCCAGTCCGCGCCATGTAACGCTTGAGCGCGCCACCGCGCTGGCCGGCCGCCTGCCGCCTTTTGTGACGCCAGTGCTTCTTTTCGTCAATGCGCCTGCTATAAAAATAGCAGCTTCTTGCGCCCGTATTCCCTGCGCATTGCTGCAATTTCATGGTGATGAGACACCCGAAACCTGCCTGCAGGCTGGCCGGCCCTTTTTGCGTGCCGCCCGCATCCCCTTGAATGAAAACCTTGAGCTGGGCAGCCCCGGCTTTGATCTCCTAAAATACGCGCAAGATTACTCAGCAGCCCAGGCCATCCTGCTCGATGCCCATGTCGAGGGTTTCGGCGGCGGCGGAAAAACATTCAATTGGTCACTTCTTCCTCCAAGCGTCAACGCTCACCTCGTTTTGTCTGGTGGGTTGACGCCTGCAAACGTGATCGATGGCATTTTGCAAGTCAGGCCGCGTTGCACCACGCTGGCCGTTGATGTGAGCTCTGGCGTCGAGATTTCAAAAGGAATCAAAAGCGCCGACAAAATCAACCAGTTCGTCGCCGCCGTTCGCGCGGCTGACGAGCAACTTGCAAAGAATTCTTATCGCCATGTCCACCTCCCCCCTTCCCTACCAGCAACCTGACGTTTCCGGTCACTTCGGCATTTACGGCGGCAGCTTTGTTTCCGAGACGCTGACCCATGCGATCAACGAACTCAAAGCGGCCTACGCCAGGTACCAGCACGACCCGGAATTCATCGCCGAATTCAAGTACGAGCTGAAGCATTTCGTCGGTCGCCCCTCGCCGATCTATCACGCAGCCCGAACCAGTCGTGAGCAGGGTGGCGCGCAGATTTACTTGAAGCGCGAAGACCTGAACCACACCGGCGCCCACAAAATCAATAACACCATCGGCCAGGCCATGCTGGCGCGCCGCATGGGCAAGCCGCGCATCATTGCCGAAACTGGCGCCGGCCAGCACGGCGTCGCCACGGCCACGATCTGCGCGCGTTACGGGCTTGAATGCGTCGTATACATGGGCAGCGAAGACGTCAAGCGCCAAAGCCCCAACGTGTACCGCATGAAATTGCTGGGCGCCACCGTCGTGCCGGTCGAATCGGGCAGCAAGACGCTCAAGGACGCGCTTAACGAAGCCATGCGCGACTGGGTCGCCAACGTTGACAACACCTTCTACATCATC
>JAYWDL010000113.1:0-6878 GCA_043779865.1 Polaromonas sp. | reverse complement strand
GAATGGGCGCCGGCAGTTCCAGAAGCTGCGCCATCGTCCGAACCCCTGCTGGACGACCTTTTTGCGACTCCGACTCAACGTGCCGTAAAAGGCAGGCTGCCTGGCAGTGACGAGGGTTACGACAGTGGTATGCCGCCCTTTCTTGCTCCTTCCTCGCCTTTTGCCCTCTCTTCGACTGTGGAGCAGAACATGGTGGTGCATGACGCTGAACTCGAAGAGGCCGCCATTCTCTTTGCCAATGGCGACAATGCCGGCGCAGAGGCAGGTTTGCTTGAAATTCTCGCGCCTGGCGCCGTTCGCGCCGAGCATGTGGACACTTGGTTGACCCTGTTTGACCTGTACCGCGCCACAGGCGAGCAAGACAAGTTCGAAACGGCGGCAATCCAGTTTATTGAGCGTTTTGACCGCTCTCCTCCGCAGTGGTTTTCGCTCCCCGACATCATGAAGACGCTTGTCAAGCCCACCGACAAGGCGACCCACGGCCCCGCCGCTGACTGGATCTGCCCTTCCGTGTTGGGCCTGCAGACCGTTGCGGCCCTCAATGCGGTCATTGCCCGGACAGCCATGCCATGGCGTCTGGACTGGAGCAACCTCAAAACTATTGAAACGGTTGCTCTGGATCCCTTGTTCAGGGTATTCAGCGCTTGGGCGAATCAGCCTGTGCAACTGCGGTTTATGGGTAATGCACAACTGCAAAAAGTGCTGCTTAGTGCAACGCCTTCAGGTCAGCGCGATACCGATCAACGGTGGTGGCTGTTGCGCATGGACTTGTTGCGGGTGATCCATCGCCCTGATGACTTTGAACTCACCGCCCTTGATTTCTGCGTTACCTATGAGGTGTCTCCACCATCATGGGAAAGCGCACGCTGCCAGTACAAATCGCTCGACGCACAGGGCGACATCATGGGCAGCCAAACCATTATTGGTGAGCCTTCCCATGAGCCCGTGCATTCCACCCTAAACCCGCTGGATGCGGATTCCTGGCCTGGTATTCAGGGTGCGCAGTCTAGCCATTTCCTGGCGGTGGAGCTTTCCGGGCAGATTCAGGGTGACGCTGCTGCGGCTCTGGACACGCTGGAGGACCGGTTGATGGGTGCCAACATGATGCGGATTTCCTGCGCCAAGCTGATCCGCGTTGATTTTTCTGCTGCAGGCATGCTGTTGAACTGGGTATCAGCGCGCCAGGCAGAAAACCGTTCCATCCAGTTTTGCGAAGTCAATCGTCTGGTTGCCGCTTTTTTCAATGTCATCGGCATTACTGAGTATGCGAAAGTGGTGGTTCGCAGCGATTGAACGGTAAGATGTGCCACTCATCAAGTCTGTCCTGCCTGGTAGCCATGTGCCAGAAGATGAACGTAAAAATGATGCTCTTTTAGTTACAGTACGAACAGATTTTTATCATTCCGACCTGTATACTTAGCCCCCGTTGAATGAAGCTGCTGAAGAATGAATTGAAAAAGTTCATTTGACAAGCAGTGATACACGATCCCGAAAATATTTTCTGTTGGTCTCGCATAGCAGAGCGTGCTATATTTTTAGTAGCTGTCTGTTCCTGCAGTTAATGGGGTTGAGGCGACTTGCCCTTTCAAGGCATTGAGACAAGGTCACTGTCGTTTTGCCGACACCGGCCCTGCAAAATTTCCAATCCGGCGAAAATTCATTCCAATTTTCTGTAGATGAGCTGCCTTGGAGGCATGCAATCTTAAGGTTTCACCTTCAATCTTCCTTATAAGTGCTTAATCTAAAACGCTTTTCAGTTTCTAAAACAACTTTCAGATATCTATCTAAGTGATTGATTTCATTGAAAGAATTTGTTTCAGATTCCGGGCGGGAAGGGGGTTCCCTGATACAGTGGGAAAAGGTGCAAATTAGTGGTGAAAAGTGCTCTTAGAAGGTATTAACGGTGTTTCAAGGTGCTTCATTTCTGGCTCTCGACGCCAAGGGTCGGCTTTCAGTGCCCACCCGGCATCGCGATGTGCTGGGAAACGGTACTTCCAGCCAGATCACCATCACCAAGCACCCGCACGGTTGTCTCATGATTTTTCCACGTAGCGAATGGGAAAAGTTTCGTGAACGTATTGCTTCGCTGCCCATGCAGGCGCAATGGTGGAAGCGGATTTTTCTGGGCAATGCGATGGATGTGGACATGGACGCAACCGGCCGTGTTCTGGTTTCGCCTGAACTGCGCCAGGCTGCTGGTATCAGCAAGGATGCGGTTTTGCTGGGCATGGGAAGCTATTTCGAGCTCTGGGACGCTGCGACCTATGCGGCGCAGGAGGCCGAGCAGATGAAGGGCGAAATGCCCGATGTGTTCAAAGATTTTTCATTCTGAAAGTAGATGGTGATAGACACATGGATACACCGCACCGTCTTGTTGAATGAAGCCATCAAGGCGCTTCAGGTCAACCCGAACGGTCACTATATCGATGCAACGTTCGGACGGGGCGGGCATTCGCGCTTGCTGCTGTCGCAACTCTCGGCGCTTGGACGCCTGACGGCTTTCGACAAGGACCTGGAAGCGATCGCCGAGGCGCGCACCATCGCCGACCCGCGCTTTTCAATCCGCCATGAAGGGTTCATGCATCTGGACCAGATGCCGCCAGCCAGTGCAGCAGGCGTGCTGATGGACCTGGGCATAAGCTCCCCTCAGATCGACAACCCGCTGCGTGGTTTTTCTTTCCGCCATGAAGGCCCTCTGGACATGCGCATGGATACGACGCGCGGCCAAAGCGTCGCCGACTGGCTGGCCGACGCTTCCATTGCATCCATGGCAGAAGTGATTCGTGATTATGGTGAAGAGCGGTTTGCAGGGCAGATTGCAAAGGCCATTGACTGTCGCAGGCAGGAGCGGGGCGCTATTCAAAGCACCGCTGAGCTGGCCGAGGTTGTGGCTGGCGCCGTCAAAACCCGTGAGCCGGGCAAGGACCCTGCAACGCGCACCTTTCAGGCGCTCCGGATTTTCATCAATGCCGAGCTTGAAGAGTTGCAACAGGCTCTCAATGCGTCATTGAAAGTTCTTCAGCCGGGCGGGCGTCTGGTGGTGATCAGTTTTCATTCGCTTGAAGACCGCATTGTCAAGCAATTCATTGCAGGTCATTCGCGCGAGGTATTTGACAGGCGTGCTCCTTTTGCGGCACCGAAAGTCATGCAGCTTAAGGCCTTGGGACGCATCAGGCCCAGCGAAGAAGAAGTGGCCGGCAACCCGCGCTCTCGCAGCGCAGTCATGCGGGTGGCAGAGCGGACTGGGGAAGCGGCATGAACTGCTCTGGACGCTTTTTTGCTGACAGGAAAGATTTTTCTGCAGTCATCCCTGGGGGCAATCGATGGCCCGTCTGAATCTGGTTCTCTTGTTGGCTGTACTGGTCAGTGCACTGTATCTTGTCCGCACCCAGTATGAGTCGCGCCGTCTTTATGTAGAGCTTGAAAAGGCCGCTGCCCAAAGCCGGAAAATAGAAACCGACAGCGAGCGCCTGCAGGTGGAAAAGCGTGCAGAAGCCACGCCTTTGAAGATTGAAAAGCTCGCCCGGGACCGTCTGCAGATGCGTACGGCAACTCCTGCCATCACCCAGTACGTGAATTACAAGGCAGCAGCAGCCGGACAAAAGGCACAGCATGAGTAAGAGCATTCTTTACACATCAAGCCCTTTGCTGGCGAGCAAAACACCTGTCTGGCGCAGCAAATTCATTGTTGCCTGTATTGCGCTGGCTTTTGCGGGGCTGGCCGGTAGGGCAGCTTACATCCAGATTTATGCCAACGCATTTTTTCAGCGCCAGGGTGAAGTCCGGTTTGCAAGAACCCTGGAGCTGCCTGCGAACCGCGGGCGGATTCTGGACCGCAATGGCCTGATTCTGGCTTCCAGCGTGCCAGCGTCCAGCATATGGGCCATTCCCGAAGACGTTGAAGCGAGCCCTGCCCAGCTCGCACAGCTGGCCAGATTGCTGGAGATGCCCCTGGTCGAGCTGAACAAGAAACTGGGCAATGACGACAAGACTTTTGTATGGGTCAAGCGCCAGCTTGAAGAGCCTGTTGCCCAAAAAATCCATGCGATGGGCATCAAGGGCATTTACCAGCGCAAGGAGTACAAGCGCAAGTACCCCGAGGGCGAAACTATTGCGCATGTCGTTGGTTTCACCAATGTGGAAGATCACGGGCAGGAAGGCATCGAACTGACCTTTAACAAAGAGCTTGCCGGCAAGACCGGTTCACGGCGCGTCATCAAAGACCGCCTTGGCCGTGTGGTCGAGGGTGTCGGCGAGCAAGTGCCGCCAGTCGAAGGCAAGGATATCCAGTTGAGCGTTGACAGCAAGGTGCAGTTCTTTGCCTATCAGAAGCTGCGCGATGCCGTGATCGCCCATAAGGCCAAGGCTGGCAGTGTGGTCGTGCTCGATACGATCACGGGCGAGGTGCTGGCCCTTGCCAATTACCCGAGTTATGTCCCTGACAGGCGGCAGAACCTCACGGGCGAACAGCTGCGCAACCGAGCCATTACCGATACCTTTGAGCCTGGCTCGACGATGAAGCCCATCACCGTGGCAATGGCACTGGAAGCCGGCCGCGTGAAACCGCAAACCCTCATTGAAACCGGTCCTGGTCGCTTCAGTATTGGCGGCTTCACCATCAGCGACACCCACAATTACGGAACGCTCACGGTTGAAGGGGTCATTCAAAAATCCAGCAATGTCGGCGCGCTGAAAATTGCGCAAAAAATGAGTCCCCACGAAATGTGGGATACCTATGTTGCACTCGGCTATGGCCAGAAACCGCAGATTCAGTTTCCTGGCGCAGTCACGGGGCGGCTGCGACCCTGGAAAACCTGGCGGCCGGTCGAGCAGGCCACCATGGCTTACGGCTATGGGCTTTCAGCTTCGCTGTTCCAGATGGCGCACTCCTACACCTCTTTTGCGCACGATGGGCAGATCATTCCGGTCACTATGCTCAAGAGCAGTGAGCCCGCTGTTGGCGTCAGGGTGTTTTCTGCCGAGAACGCACATGCCGTGCGCCGTATGCTCCAGATGGCCGCAGCACCAGGCGGCACAGGCCCGCTTGCACAGACGGTGGGCTATTCGGTCGGCGGCAAGTCAGGCACAGCGCACAAGCAGGTCGGCAAAGGCTATGCCAGCAACAAATACCGCTCCTGGTTTACCGGCATGGCTCCGATTGAGGCGCCGCGCATTATCGTTGCAGTGATGATCGATGAGCCAAGCGCTGGCAAATATTTCGGTGGCATCGTCGCAGCCCCGGTGTTCAGTGAGGTGGTTCAGCAAACGCTGCGCATGATGGGTGTTCAGCCTGACATAAGCGTCAAGCCGCAAATCGTGACACAGCCTGTGGAGGAATCGTTTTGACTATCCAGCTCCACACCCCCGAACAAGCCACCTGCTGGTTGCAAGAGCGCGTCACTGGCACTCTCTCGGCTGACAGCCGCAACACAGATCATGGTGATGGATTTATTGCCTGGCCTGGAGCGGCAACAGATGGTCGCAAGTATGTCAACGCCGCGCTCGCTGCCGGTGCGGGTGCCTGTCTGGTCGAGCACGCGGGTGCGCAGGCTTACGATTTCAGCAATGACCGGGTAGCGACTTATAAAGGGCTCAAGGCTGCCACCGGACCCATCGCGGCCGCTTATTTTGAGGCACCTAGCCAGCATTTACAGGTCACGGCAATCACCGGAACCAACGGAAAAACCTCTACGGCCTGGTGGCTGGCGCAGGCGCTGGGCCGGTTAGGGCGAAAATGCGGCGTTGTCGGAACCCTGGGAATCGGTGAGCCCGGTGAAATGGTCTCCAACGGATTGACTACGCCTGACCCCGTTTTGCTGCAGCAACAGTTGCGCCGTTTTGTGAATGAAGGCTTTACTGCATGTGCTCTTGAAGCGTCGTCCATTGGCATTAAGGAGCGACGCCTGGATGCGACACGCATACAGGTTGCCATCTTCACCAACTTCACGCAGGACCACCTCGACTACCACACGTCCATGCAGGACTATTGGCAAGCCAAGGCAAGGCTGTTCAGCTGGCCTGGCTTGCAGGCGGCAGTTATCAATACGGACGATAGCAAGGGTATTGAACTGAACGCCGCGCTTGTGAGCACAGGGCTGGACATCTGGACCTTTTCATGTGCCGGCCCTGCGCGGCTGCAAGCGCAGGCTATTCGCCACGGGACGCATGACCTGAGCTTCGATGTGCTTGAGGGCGCCGAGCGCTACAAAATTTCAACCCAAATGGTCGGCCAGTACAACGTCTCCAATTTGCTGGGCGTGATGGCTGCCCTGCGTGCCTTGGGCGTGCCGCTGGTGGATGTGGTGGGGGCCTGCGCCGATCTGTTGCCGGTGCCCGGGCGCACCGAAACCCTGACGATGAAAGGTCAACCGCTGGTTGTGATCGATTACGCGCACACTCCCGATGCGCTTGAAAAAGTGCTGACGGCGCTCAAGCCGGTTGCGCTGAGCCGAGGCGGCCAGCTCTGGTGTGTCTTTGGCTGCGGCGGCGACCGTGATGCCAGCAAACGCCCGTTGATGGCGGCGGCGGCAGAAAAAAATGCAGACCAGGTCGTGGTGACCAGCGACAACCCGCGCAGCGAGCGTCCGCTGGCCATCATTCAGCAGATGCTGCAGGGATTGAGACGCCCGGAGGCTGCGTATGTGCAGGACGACCGTGGTGTCGCCATCGCACATGTGCTGCGTCTGGCGCAGCCGCAGGATGTAGTTTTGCTAGCAGGCAAGGGGCATGAAATTTTTCAGGAGATCAGGGGTGTGAAGTTTGCGTTTTCAGACCGGGAGCACGCGCAAGCCGCCCTGGACGCCGCAGCAGCGACGCGCAAGATGGAGAAGTCCGCATGATGACCTTGCAGCAATCCTTGGGCTGGTTGCCATCTGCAC
>JAYWDL010000112.1:0-6891 GCA_043779865.1 Polaromonas sp. | reverse complement strand
GTCCAAGAGCGCCACCTGTCCTACAGCACCATGAATCAGGCCGCCTGCGCGGCGCGCTTCCTGTACGAGAAGGTGCTGGGGCGTGAGCGCGAACTCTTTCCCATCGCCATGGCCAAAGTGCCCGCCAGGCAACCTGAGCTGCTGGCCCGAGAAGAAATCGCCCGCTTGTTCGCTTGGCTGCCCCCACCCGGCACACCGCATGCTCTTGCAAACCATGTACACCGCTGGTCTGCGCGTCTCGGAGGCGTGCGCTTTACGGGTAGGCGACATCGACAGCCACAGCGACCGCATGTGCATTCGCGTGGCCTGCGGCAAAGGCGGGAAGGCCCGCTACACCGGGATCCACTTCAGTTTGGACTTTGCCTGTTCTAAAGCTATTTTTTACCAATAACGAAACTTCAGTATGGGTAGAACACAATGTAACCGGTACAACTGTTTGTTGTTACAACCTTGTTTTTAAAGATATATGTATCAATTTGCTTTAAGGTTAACCGTGACGTAAAAGTTAATACGTTCCCCGCAGATCAGCAAAAAAAGGCTTCCGCAAGACTGTAAAAAGAAGCTGAAGGCGCAAAGGTTGGCCGGGAATATAAGAGGCTTCAGGAGGACTTATGGACAACCGGATCCGGACAGGTATGAATTCAAACTCATTGGCAAGAATGGGCACCGAGGCAGCATGCCATTACTTTTACGGACTACAGACCATTGCCGAAGAGTTCCCAAAGAACGCGTCAGTGACATTGAACGAATCCGCACGGGTGCAGGAGGAAAAGCGCGCTTTCGCAGTGGCGGCAAACGCCATCCGTGAAGAAGAAAAAGCCCGTGTAGCCCGTGAGTTGCATGATGAGCTTGCGCAGTCCCTGACAGCCCTGAAGATGGATACCATCTGGGTGCGTGACAATGCTGCCCATTGTTCTCAGGCAGTGACTACCAGGTTGACTGAAATGGTGGTCATGCTTGACCGAACGGTTGCTGCGACACGTCGCATTGCTGCGGACTTGCGGCCACTGCTGCTGGACGATCTGGGTCTTGTGGCGGCCATCGAATGGCTGGTAAGTAGCTTTACCCAGCGCTGCGGCGTCGCTTGCAAGCTCTCTGTCGATGAGGGGCTAGGGTTGGAGCTGCAAGAGCCTTATGCAACTGCCGTGTTCCGGATCATCCAGGAGTCGCTGGCCAACGTTGCCAAGCATGCTGATGCGTCGCACGTCGCGGTGGCCATCGGTAAAGTATCAGATGCAGTACTCCTAATTGTGCAAGACAATGGCTGCGGATTTTATACAGCAACTCCACGCAGGCCGCAATCATTGGGCCTGATGGGTATGCGTGAGCGTGCGCAAATGCTTGGTGGTAGCGTAACCCTTAAAAGTTTCCCGGGAGAAGGAACTTGCGTTGAGGTTTGGATTCCGTTGTCTCAACTGAAAGCCGGGCAATGATTAAAATCGTAATTGCTGACGATCATGCCATCGTCAGGGAAGGACTCAAGCGTATCATTGCTTCGGCTGACGATCTGCAAGTCGCAGGGGAGGCGGCCAGTGGAGCAGAAGTCATGCAGCATGTGCGTGGAAGTAATTTCGACGTTCTGGTGCTGGACTTGTCGATGCCCGGGCGTAGCGGTATGGAACTGATCAAGCTGGTACGTGGCGAGAAGCCAAAATTGCGAATTCTAGTGCTCAGCATGCATGAAGAGCTTCAGTATGCCGTACGTGCCATTAAATCCGGCGCGAGTGGCTACCTGACCAAGGATAGCGCACCATTGCAGTTAATTCAGGTGTTGCGCAAGATTGCTAGCGGCGGCGCTTTCATAAGCGCTGATGTCGCCGAACAGCTGGCTTTGGGTACCATACAGGGTGGGGAGACTGCTGCGCATGAAAAGCTGTCTGACCGGGAGTTTGAAGTATTCGGTTTGATTGCGGTAGGTGTTTCTGTAACAGACATTGCCGAACGGCTTAATCTTTCGGCAAAAACAATTAGCACCCACAAGGCCAACCTGATGCAGAAGATGGGTCTGCATAACCAGAGCGAGTTGATTCGCTACGCCATTAAGCACGGAGTGACCGAACCGTTGGAGCCCTGAGTTGACATGTATCGGCTGTATTCAGCCAGCAAGCCAACTATGGCAAAGACACATACATTGAGATTCACCAGAATATTCTTAGTGGAGGTCAGCGCATGCGGTGAAATTATGCAAACTTTTCCCTACGCCAACCGTCAGCCTCTTCTGATGATGTACTGCAGCAACAACGGTCATCCTAGACAAATGCTTCATAGAACTGCTCATGTTAGGGTTTTTATCGCTGATGACTCACCGCTGATTTCGGAACGTATCGCTGTAATGCTTGAGGCTTGCGCCATGATCATCGTTGGCCAGGCTAAAACACCGAAAGAGTCTATTGACGGCATTCTGGCTTCATGCCCCGATGTGGTGGTGCTGGACATTCAACTGGGCGGAGGGTCCGGCCTGCAGGTGTTGCGGGCCGTGCGCCACAAGGTGCCCCACATCGCTTTTGTCATGTTTAGCAACAGCTCCGGCCCTAGTTATCGCAAGTGTTACCTCGGCGAAGGTGCCGAGGATTTTCTCGACAAAAGCCATGAATTTGACCAGCTTGCCCATGCTGTAGCCAAAGCTTCAAGGCATGTCGCCCATTGATATCCAGAGCCTGTAAAAGGAGATTTTCATGTCCGCCGTTCTTGAAGAAGTTTTAATCTCTCCGGTTCATGTTTCCTTGCAGCAACGAGTAAAAACCTCCGCACCTGCTGCTCCGCTCGAAATACAATGCTTCAACTGCCATTTGCGGGAGTTGTGCCTTCCCTGTGCCATAGCAGGCAGCGATTTGCAGCGGCTGGATGAATTTAGGTTCGAACGGCGCAAGGTCAAGATTGGTCAGACACTTTACCGTGAACGTGAGCATTTCAAGTTCATCTACGCCGTGCGTAGTGGTACCTTCAGATCGAACCTCATGTTGCCTGACGGACGGGAACAGGTTAACGGTTTTTATATGGCCGGCGATGTCATGGGCCTTGACGGCATTGCGTATGGCACGCACGCCAGCACCGCTACCGCCCTTGAAGATGCCGAAACCTGTGCTATTCCTTATTCCCATCTGAGCGAACTCGTCATAGGGAATTCGGTTTTGTATCAGGTGATTGGCCGAATGATGAGTCGAGAAATTCTACGGGAACACAGCCTGATGATGTTGTTAGGAAGCATGAATGCCGAAGAGCGGCTTGCCGCCTTCCTGCTAAACCTGTCGCACCGCCTGAAAGCGCGCGGATATTCAGCCAGCGAATTTCATTTGCGCATGTCGCGTGCTGATATTGGCAGCTATCTAGGAATGACCCTGGAAACCGTCAGCCGTACTTTTTCCGCCTTCCAGCAACTGCGCCTGCTGGAAGTGGATAAACGCCATATCCGTATTATCGACCTAGACGGTTTGAGACGAGCTTTCGAAATACATTTACGTTGAGTCGTTGTGGGCTTCCTGGGCAAAGTAGCGGTAAGTCGGATTGCCATTGCTGACCAGTAAAACATCCGCCGCAAGGACGGGTTGCAATACGGCACCTAATTGAGCCTTGGTCATCTGTCCGCCAGGGCCATTGCATTTAAGAATTTTGAGCAGAGAGGTCAAGAAATGATGTCCACCAATGCATTTCCCGTTGTAAGTGGACATGACGCTGATACAAGCCTTTTCAATACTGCCAGATCCCCGCACCGGCCCTGCGCAACGCCACGACCTCCAAGAGATGATCGTTATGACATTGAGCTCCGTTCTATGTGGCGGTAGTTGTCAAGCTAGTAGTTCGTTCCAGCAATACAGTTACGTAATAGTGGATAATTCCCATGATTCATTTGCAACGATTGACAGAGGTGGTTCATGGCAAGGAAATCTGGACGTGCGGCACTGGTTCTTTCTCAGGCGCAGGAAACGGTGCTCAAGGACTTGGCAGGATCGAGGACTGCCGCAGCCCGAGAGGTTGAGCGCGCCAAGGTGATGCTGGGCTACGCCGCTGGCAAGACGATCACGGAGCTGCAACGCCAACTTGGGGTTGGGCGTCCGATGATCTACAAATGCATTGATAAGGCCCTTGCCGCAGGTGCGCAGATGGGCTTGAAAGACAAATACCATCGTCCACACGCGCCCGTTATCACCATTGAGGCCAAAGCGTGGGTGGTGAGTCTGGCGTGTACCAAGCCCAAGGATCATGGATTGGCTGCCGAGTTGTGGTCAATCTCCGGGTTGGCCAAATTTGTTTGCGAGCGAGCTCAGGGCGCAGGCTTTGCCCGATTGGCCAACGCAGGCAAGAGCACCGTGTGGCGCATCCTTGACGGCAACGACATCAAGCCCCACAAGATTCGCTATTACCTGGAAAAGCGCGACCCTGATTTTGATCGCAAGATGCAGGAGGTCTTGATGGTTTATCGAGACGTCTCGCTTTACCAGGAAGGTGACCAGGAAGGTGCCGTTCATGACGCACGCCCGAATCCCATCTACAGTGTGAGCGTCGATGAGAAGCCCGGTGTTCAGGCCATCGGGTTGACGGCACCGGACTTGCCACCCGTGCCAGGCAAGGCGTCTACCTTTTCACGCGACTACGAGTACGTACGACGTGGCACGGTTTCAATCCTGGCGGGTATCGATCTGCACTCAGGGCATATTTTTGCCAATGTAGAAGACCGCCATCGCAGTGTGGAGTTCATCGGACTACTCAAAAAAATGGATGAACATTACCCGCCAGACGCTGTCATCCGCGTGGTGCTGGACAACCACTCGGCGCACATCTCCAAGGAGACTGTGGCCTATCTGGGAACCCGCCCCGGACGCTTCGAGTACGTGCACACGCCCAAGCACGGTTCTTGGCTCAATTTGATTGAATGCGTATTCTCAAAAATGGCGAGAACCTTTCTGCGCCACATCCGCGTTAAGTCCAAAGATGAACTAAAAATCCGCATCCTCAAAGGAATCGCTGAAATCAACGCATCGCCAGTCGTTTTTCGATGGAATAAGTTCGACCTTGGCGTCGTTTAGTACGTAATTATTTTAATGGAACGAGCTACTAGGGGTCACCATCATGAGATATTGCGCCGAGTACTGCCTCGAAGTGCCTGACGATTTTCCAGTCGATGAGTTCACCGCTTTCATGGCAGCTGCGCGTGGTGTACTTCTTCAACCACACAAGGAGCCAGAATGGAGCGAGTTCGCTGGCGCTTCAAACTTAATTGGTTGGCGCTACAGGGCTTCCTCAGAAGATTGGCTCTTCTATAAGCAGTCATGGCAAACGAAGGAGCCCGCAGTTGATCATGAAGGTATCTATCGTCGGGAACGGGCGCTCTTTGGTATGTTCACGGCAGGTGTGGCTTGCATCGAAAGCATCACTTACGCTTTAGCAGCGCTAGCAAGCCACCCACACGTCGCCTCGATTTCATTTGGACCGACTGAGCAACGAGGGTGTAATCCGAAACGACTGCTCGACTGGCTCTCACCGATACCGGAGGCGGCCGCACTCGCAAATGCGCTCTCAACGCTCTGCTCATCCGCGGAGTGGAAACTGTGGGTCAAACTCCGCAACCGAATGACTCATAGGTCCAACTTGCCCATGATGATATTTGGGTCTGTCGGGGGCGAACTGCCCCCAGCGAAGGCTCTTCACTTCGCGGCGACGTCAAGCACACCGATCGTAAAAGGCGACTTGGAATTGTTCGATGCCCTTCACACTTGGTTGACAAGCACGCTGACGGAGCTCCTCGTTGAAGGTTCCAACCTATGTCCTAAGTGACACTTGACGCGTGAACCTGCTCCCGATCTGTTCAAAGCATAAAAACAACCTTTAGCCCAAGCATTACCTATACCGAATGCTACTGATTCAATAGCGCCCTATCATCCTCCGGCCCCGGCACCGTCTGGCATTCTTCAAAAATGCGCGCCGTGCAGCGCCGGCAAATTTCCGGGTCGAGCTTCTGAAAAATGGTGGCAATGGCCACGCGCTTGTCGGGGAACTGGTGCGCCGGCCCCAGCAGGCGCGTGAAGCCGGTTTTCTGCCACATCGCAATCACTTCGGGCCGGGGCCGGTGGAAGTACAGATCGCCGCCCATCGCGCGCCGCGCTTCCAGCTCGGCTTCCCACAGCTCGGTGCCGGCCAGGTCGATGAAGTTCATGCTTTTGCCCATCACCAGCAGGTGCTTTTGCGGCTGGGGCTGATGGCGCAGCGCATGCAGGGCGTCGGCCACATGCTGCACCGCGCCGAAATACACCTCGCCTTCCATGCGCAAAAGCTTCAGTTGCGGGCATTCCGGCAAGGCTTTCGCGACGTCATCGACCACCACAAACTGTCGGTCAGGCTTGCGGCTGTCAAAGCCCATGGTGCGCATGGCCGGGCGTGAAGTGCGAAACAGATAGGACATCAGCGAGAGGATCACGCCGAGCAAAATGGCGATTTCCAGCCTCAGCGTGAGAGTGGCCACCAGCGTTGCGGTCGCGACCGCGAAATCGCTGCGGCTGAGGTCAAAGAGCTGGCGCCAGCGAGCGAGGTTGATCAGCGAGAACGCCACCAGCAGCAAAAGCGCGCCCACGCCGGCCATCGGGATTTGCGCCAGCAGCGGCGCGCTGACGGCCGCCAGTCCGAGCAGCAGCACGGCCGAAAAAACCGACGCCAGCGGCGTGCGGGCACCGGCTTCCAGATTGGGCAGCGAGCGGTTCAGCGAGCCGCACGACACATAGCACGAGAAGAACCCGCCAACGATGTTCGACAAACCCTGGCCCCGAAACTCGCGGTTGGCATCGATGCGCTGGCCTGATCGCAGCGCGACCGTTTTGGCAATCGAGATGGACTGGCCAAGGGCCACGATGGTCAGCGCGAACGCCAGCCCGATGAGGTCTGGCACCTGTTGCCAGGCCA
>JAYWDL010000111.1:0-6918 GCA_043779865.1 Polaromonas sp. | reverse complement strand
AGTGGCGCTGCTCCAGCCCCAGGCGCAAGGCGGTTCGCAGGTTTTTCACATCGTCTTCATCGACCTCAAGGTCAGAATGGCGGGTGACGCGAAATTGGGAAAACTCGCCTACCTTGCGGCCCGCAAACAGGTCAGCCAGATGGGCTCTTATGACGCTGGACAGCGCCAGAAACAGCCGGCCATTTTCCATGCCCCGGCTCGGCATGTGAATCAGGCGCGGCAGCACTCGCGGCACCTTGACGATGGCGATTTCGTTCTCGCGCCCAAAAGCGTCACGCCCGCCCAGCCTGACGATGAAGTTCAAGGATTTGTTCGCAACCTGCGGAAACGGGTGCGAAGGGTCCAGCCCGACGGGAATCAGCAGCGGCCGCACCGCCCGTTCGAAATAAGCCTTGACCCAGCGCCGCTGGGCCGGATTGCGCTCGCCATGCGAGACGATGCGGATGCCCTGCTGCCCGAACGCTGGCAGCAGCTCATCGTTGTAAAGCGCATATTGGCGCGCCACCATATCGTGGGCAGCGGCCGAGAGTGCCTTGAAGGACTGGGCCGTGTAAGTGCCCTTTTGCTCATTGCTAAGGGCGGCAGTGAGGTGGGGAGCGGCCCGGACTTCAAAAAACTCGTCCAGGTTGGAAGACACGATGCACAGAAACCGCAGGCGCTCAAGCAGCGGCACCTCGGCGCGCCGCGCCCAATCCAACACCCGCTCATTGAAAGCGAGAATGCTGTGGTCGCGGTCAAGAAACTTGATGGGCACAGGATCAGCGGGCGGCGAAACGATTGAAGTGGGTATCAACAAGACAGGTCTTTATCATCAAAAAAAATAAGCTCAAGTGTTGACTCATTTGATGACAAAGGTGTGACAACTCATGCACTGATGGTGCACCTGCAAAGGCGGGTTTGCAAGCTGTGATTTTTCGTTCCCAGCAGCATTTTTTAATAAAATAGGCTGCTAGCGCAATACATACGTGCGCAATCTGCTATAACTTTTATAGCATTTTATTCAAAGCGTTCTGCGTGATGGCAGACAGCGTGCCGCGCGTGGTGATGACTTCCGGGTCCAGGGTTACCTCGATCAGCGTGCCCTCACTGCGCGCCAGCGCGGCCAGCAGTTCGGCTTCAAATTCGGCCGTGCGCGTGATGCGCACACCCGCATAACCATAGGCGCGGGCCAGCGCGGCAAAGTCCGGGTTGTTCAGGCGCGAACCGCTCTCATGCTGCGGATACTCCCTTTCCTGATGCATGCGGATGGTGCCATACATGCCGTTGTTGAGCAGCACGATGATGCTCTTGGCACCGTGTTGCACGGCGGTTGCCAGCTCCTGCCCGTTCATCAAAAAGTCGCCATCGCCAGCGATGGTGAAGGCCACACGCCCGGTCGTGATGGCGGCGGCAATGCCTGCCGGCACGCCGTAACCCATGGCTCCGACGGTAGGCGCCAGCTGCGTCTTGTATCCCTTGACGAGCCCATGGTGTTTGAAAAACCGGTGAATCCAGCTGGCGAAATTACCCGCGCCGTTGCTCAGCACCGCATCCTGCGGCAAGTGCTTTTGGAGCAGGGCCACGATGGCGGGCATGTCAATGTCGCCGGGCAACGCTTGCGGCTCCAGATTGGCCAGATAGTCTTCGTTGGCTGATGCGGTCCATGCCTCCCAGCGCACGGCTTGCGGCGCGGCCAACGCTTCAAGCGAACAGGCAGCCGCATTCATGGTGGCATTGATGGCAACGTCGGCCTGGTAAACCCGATTGAGCTCTTCGGCACTCGCATGAATATGCACCAGCTTTTGCCTGGGCCTGGGCGCTTCCAGCAAGGTGTAGTTGCCCGTCGTCATTTCGCCCAGACGCGGGCCGATCGCAATGATCAGGTCGCTGGCCTTGACGCGGGCAGCCAGTTTGGGATTCAGGCCGATGCCTACATCGCCGGCATACAGAGGATGGTGGTTGTCAAACGTGTCCTGGAAACGGAATGCATTGCCCACCGGCAACTGCCAGTTTTCCGCAAAGCGCTGCAGCGCCTGCGCAGACTTGGACGTCCAGCCGCCGCCGCCCGCGATGATGAAGGGACGCTCAGCTTTCAATAGCATCTCGCGCAGTGCAAGCAAGGCGTGCGGATCGCTCCAGGTCTGAACCGCCTCGACCCGTGGCAGGGGTTTGGCTGACGTCATCCGGGTCAGCATGTCTTCCGGCAACACCAGCACCACCGGGCCGGGCCGGCCATTCATCGCCGTGGCAAAGGCACGGGCTACATATTCGGGGATGCGGTCCGCATCGTCAATGCGCTCGACACGCTTGGCAAAGCCCTTGGTACTGGGACCGAAAAAGCTCGAATAGTCCAGCTCCTGAAAGGCTTCGCGGTCGCGGCAGTCGCTGGCCACATCGCCGACCAGCAACACCATGGGCGTCGAATCCTGAAACGCGGTATGTACGCCGATGGAGGCATTGGTGGCGCCCGGCCCGCGTGTAACCATGCACACGCCTGGCCGGCCAGTGAGTTTGCCGTGGGCCTCGGCCATGAAAGCCGCGCCGCCTTCCTGGCGGCAGGTGATGAATCGAATCTGGTCCCGGCGGGCATGCAGGCCGTCAAGCACGGCCAGATAGCTCTCCCCCGGTACGCCAAACGCATGGGTTACGCCTTGGGCCAGAAGGCAATCAACAAGAAGATGGCCGGCAAGTTGTGAAGTCGTCATGGCTCAATTGTGCCTTGGCCCATGCACTGACAAGCCATTGACGAACGCCAGCGCGCCGCAGAAGAAAAGGCCGTTTATTCGGGCGTGTCCGGGTCAGCGTCCCCACCCCCATCAGCCAGCGCCTGTCTGGCCAGCTCTTCATCACTGAGGGGTGGCGCAGCGTCCAGCGCGGCAAGCTCTTCCAGCAAGGCATCCTGAGGCTGTTCATGTCCCATCAGGACCTCCTCAATACGCTGGGTAAAGGTTTCAGCGTGTACAGCTTGCGGTCCACTGGTAGCGGGTGGAAACCTTTCACTCAAGTCCGCCATGACGGCATCGGATTTTTCTTCTACCCAACGGACAAAGTCGTTGCTGGCGGGGGGTTGGGATGAGGCCATCGATATCTCCTTAGGTTAAAAAAATGGAACAACCCGTGCTGTCTCTAGGGGTCAATGTACGCCTGCCTACTCAGCAGTGCAAGCCCGGCCCGGCTTTGCCCCCCGCGTTGGCATGCGTGCTGGCACGCTGGGCCTGGGCGCAGACCGCGAGTTCTGCGCTGCGCCGGATGCGCTCAGGCAGGCACGAGAAACGTTCGACGCACTCGCCTGACATTGAACGCACTGGCGATGAGAACGCCTTGCGTCAAGGCCAAGCCCAGCAGAACGCCCCGGAATTGGCCATGGTCCATCAGGGCACCGAATATCAGCGGTGACACGGCCTGGCCAATATCCAGCCCCGCGTACACCACGCCATAAACACGGCCCGAAGCGTTTTCAGGCGTCGAGCGCTTGACCAGCAGGTCACGCGAAGGCCCGGCAATTCCGGTAGCAAAGCCCATCACGCCGAAGAGCACCGGCACCATCCATGCCGCCAGGCTGCCCAGCGCCAGCAGCAGTGCAATTGCCGCCGCCACGCTGAAGCCAATGCCCACGATGCGCTCGCAGCGCGATGCATCTGCGGCCAAAAAACCGCCCAGCACCATGCCACCTGCAGCGCAAACCATGTAAATCGTCAGGCACATGGCCACCAGCGGCAGCGGCACATCATGCAGCTGGCGGGCCGCTTCGGGCGCAAAAGCCTGCACCACGCTGAGCACGATGGCGTACCAGAAGAAAAAGGCAAAGCACATCCACACCGCAGGAATTTTGAGGAAGTCCAGGCCACCCTCCACCGCGGCGGCTCCCTTGGCTGGCACTTTCACAGTCAGCGCCAGCTTGTCGCGGTTGATGAGCAACACCGCCAGCACGGCAAACACCAAAACGCCCGCAGTGACCAGCGCAACCCGCCATGAATAAGCAAACGTCAGCGTCACCACCAGCGCAGGCGCCAGCGCCCAGCCCAGACTGCCCGTGATGCCATGCACGCTATAGGCGTGACCCAGGCGCAGGCTGCTTACCTTGCGGTTGAGCAGCGTGTAGTCCGCCGGGTGAAACACACCGTTGCCCACACCGCCCACCACGGCAAAGCCGGCCAGCATCCAGTAACTGGTGCTGATTGAATAGCCAAACGCTGCAACACACAGCAATGCCAGGCCGCCAAAGAGAATCGGGCGCGGGCCGAAACGGTCCACCACAAAGCCCGACAGCGCCTGCACCGCGCACGAGACAACGAAAAAAATCGTCATCAAAAACCCCAGCTCCGCATAGCTGACGTGGAACTCATCCTTGAGCCAGGGAAACAGCGGCGCCAGCAGCAACTGGCTGAAGTGGCTGATCGAATGGGCCAGTCCGACCAGGCCGATCACGCCAGCATCGTTGCGCAGGGAAGTACCGCCGGCGGACATGTTCAGGGTGCTTGAAGTGTTCATGGCGCTATCGTAGTATTGGTCCTGTCTGCTGAAATGCGACAAAAAGCCATGTTTCGGCGAATTTCAGACAATCTTGCCCGTCAGCTGAAAACCATTGAGCCATTGAGCCATTGAGCCATTACGCCTTTTAGCTTCAACCTTTTTATGCCCCGAAACGCCCGACTTCACTTCATGCCCGTCGGCGACACCGACGGCTTCACGCCCAGCCCGCAGCGCCCGGTTCGCGTGCGTGCCCGCAGCATGGCGGCCGATACGCACTTTGAACCGCATTCGCACTCCTGGGCACAACTGGCCTACTGCGCCACCGGCATCGTGCAGGTCACGGCGGCGCAGGGCGACCAGGCTGGGGGCGAAATCACCTACATCGTGCCGCCCTCGCGCGCGGTGTGGATTGCGCCGCGCGCGCGCCACCACATCACGGTGCTGGAGGCTGCCGAACTCCGCACGCTCTATATGGACGCCAGCGTCACACCCGAAGGCTGGCAAGGCTGCCGCGTGATCGTCGTGTCGCCGCTGCTGCGGGAATCCATTCATGCGCTGGATTCGCCCGCCGGGCCAACGCAGAGCGCTGCGCGCGAGCAGCTGCTGTGCGCTCTGGTGCTCGATGAAATCACCCACGCCGACACGCAGGCGCTGGGCGTTGTGCTGCCGCACCCACAAACCGGCGACAAGCGGCTGCGCGCATTGTGCGAAGCCGTGCTGCGCGCCCCGTCTGACCGCGCCACGCTGGCCGAATGGGCCACCGACACGGGCGCAAGCGAACGCACCATGGCGCGGCTGTTTCGCGATGAGCTGAACCTGAGCTACCAGCAGTGGCGTCAGCAGGCGATTCTGGCGCACGCCCTACCCTTGTTGGCACGCGGTTTGAGCGTCAGCGCGGTGGCAGCGGCCAGCGGCTATGCCAGCGACAGCGCGTTTTCAGCCATGTTCAAAGCCGCCATGGGCCAGCCGCCCAGCTATTTTCAGAATAAAAACGGGCTTTACCGCACTATCCACGGGCGCAAGATGCTATCAAAACCATAGTAAATGGCTCTGTCCCGCCCCTGATCAGACCCAGGGCAGGCACTACGCTGGCATGACGCAGTCAAGCTGCCTTGCCCCGCTATCATCCATGCGATGCAAGAAGCCGACCACGCCGCGCCCCCCATCATCACCCTCATTAATAGCGCCAGCGCCACCACCCCCAACGCCAATGGAAATGCCAACGCCTTCATCCAGCGCTGGCAGGGCGTCAGCGCCAGCGAACTGTCCACCGCGCAAAGTTTCGTGCGCGAACTGTGCGAGCTGCTGGGCGTGCCGGTGCCCCACCCCACGCCCGAGCAAAACTACATGTTCGAGCGGCCCATCACCTTCAGCCATGGCGACGGCAGCACCAGCCCCGGCCGCATTGACTGCTACCGCCGCGGCCACTTCGTGCTGGAGTCCAAAAAGCTCAAGTCCGGCGCGCATACCAAAGGCTTTGACGACGCCCTGCTGCGCGCCCGCGCCCAGGCCGAAGGCTACGCCCGAGCCCTGCCGCCCGCTGAAGGCCGGCCGCCCTTTTTGCTGGTGGTCGATGTCGGCAACGTGATTGAGCTGTATGCCGAATTCACCCGGAGCGGCGCCACCTACACGCCTTTTCCTGATCCGCGCAGTCACCGCATTGCGCTGGCCAGCCTGGCCGATGCCGCCGTGCGCGAGCGCCTCAAAAGCATCTGGACCGACCCCGACAGCCTGAACCCCGCCCGCGCCAGCGCCCGCGTCACCCGCCAGGTCGCCACGCAACTGGCCGAGCTGGCCAGGTCGCTGGAGCAAAGCGGCCACCGCGCTGAGCACGTTGCCGCGTTTTTAACCCGCTGCCTGTTCAGCATGTTTGCCGAAGACGTGGAGTTGCTGCCCAAGATTGATGGCGCCGGCGGCTTTTTAAACCTGCTGCAAAGCCACCGCGAGCACCCGGTCACCCTGCAGCAAATGCTGCGCGTGCTGTGGGCCGACATGGACCGTGGCGGTTTTAGCGCCGCGCTGGCCACCCAGGTTCTCAAGTTCAATGGCAAATTGTTCAAGCAGTCCGCATCCAGCGGGTACAGCCTGCTATTGAATCAGGAGCAGATTGAGCGCCTGATTCGCGCCGCGCAGGCCAACTGGCGCGAGGTGGAGCCCGCCATCTTCGGCACCCTGCTGGAGCGCGCGCTCGACCCCACCGAGCGCCATGCGCTGGGCGCCCACTACACGCCGCGCGCCTATGTGGAGCGGCTGGTGCTGCCCACCGTGGTCGAGCCCTTGCGCGCCGACTGGGCCAACACCCAGGCCGCAGCGCTGATGCTGGCGCGCGAGGCCGCCGAGCTGTCTGGCAAGGCGATGGAGGCCAAGCTCGAAGAAGCACGCGCCGAAATCCGCAAGTTTCACCACCAGCTTTGCACCACCCGCGTGCTCGATCCGGCCTGCGGCAGCGGAAATTTCCTTTATGTC
>JAYWDL010000110.1:0-6967 GCA_043779865.1 Polaromonas sp. | reverse complement strand
CCAGGCCACCAGGCGCGCAATGTGCGGGGTGCCGTCCGAGCCGGCAATGCCGACGATGGGAATGCGGCCATCGTTGCGATGGTGGCTGTGGTCCGGCGTCTCGGCGTGCTGCGGAAACAAATGGTCGCAGTTGGCGCGTCCCACCGGGCGCGGCGCGCCTTGCGCAGGCTTGAGGTGCATCAGCAGCCCGGGGCCGGCGTTGACCTCCACAATCGCACCGCCCTGCGCATGCAGCGGGCGCGAAATATCCTGCGCCACCACGTCAATGCCGGCAATGTCCAGGCCTACGACGCGGGCGGCGAGCGAGACGATGTAATCGACTTCTGGATGAACCTCGTCGGTGCAGTCAATGGCCACATTGCCGTTGCGCTGGATCAGCACCTCGCGGCCCGCAGCCGGTATGGCGTTGGGGCTCAAGCCCTGGCGCTGCAGTTCGAGCACGATGGCGCCATCGCTGGCGGTGTCAATCTGGCCAAGCGGAAAGTCCTCGCCCATGCCGCGCCGCGGGTCGGTGTTGAGCTGCGCATCAACCAGCTGCGCCACCGTCAGGCAGCCGTCGCCAGTGATAGAGGCGACCTCTCCGCGAGCCGCTGCCACGACGCGGCCGCCCACCACCAGCAAGCGATGTTCATGGCCGCGCACATAACGCTCGACCATGACCTCGCTGCCATGCGGTTCGGCCAGACGAAACGCGGCCTGAACTTCTTCCTGCGTGTTCAGGTCCAGCGAAACGCCCCGGCCATGGTTGCCATCCGAGGGCTTGACGACCACCGGCAGGCCGATATCCAGTGCAGCTTCCCAGGCCTGCAGCGCGCTGCCGGCCATCCTGCCTTCGGGCACCGGCACGCCGCAGGTGGCGAGCAGGCCTTTGGTCAGGTCTTTATCGTGGGCAATGCCTTCTGCAATTGCGCTGGTCAGGTCGGTTTCCGCGGTCCAGATGCGTCGCTGGCTGGCGCCATAGCCCAGCTGCACGAGATTGCCGTCATTCAGCCGGATGTGGGGAATGCCGCGCGCCGTGGCGGCCGCCACAATGGCCGCCGTGCTGGGGCCGAGGTAGCAGTCATCGACCCGGATGCGGATTTTCTCCACAGCCGCCCGCACGTCCGCCCGGCCATAAGGCTCGCCGTGAATGGCGGCCATCAGCAGCCTGTGACCCTCGGCCAGTGCGGTCCGGCCAACCTGTTCGTCCCTGGCGCGAAATACCATGCGGTATACACCCTTGCAGCTGGTGCTGCGGGTCTGGCCGAAGCCGGTGGGCATGTCGGCCAGGTTCAGCAACTCGATCACCACATGCTCGAGTACATGGCCCGCCCATGTGCCCTCGTTCAAACGCTGGAGAAAGCCGCCGTGTTCACCCACGCCACAGTGATGTTCAAGCAGCGCAGGGAGCAGGGCCAGCAGCCGCTCATTGAAGCCGGGCAGCAGGTTGCTTGGAAAGTCTTCCAGCGAACCCAGGTCAAGCCAGACTTCGAGTACCGAGCGGTACGTCCAGATGTTGGGGCCGCGCAAGTAATTGATGCGCAGCAGTTTGATGTCGTCCTGTTTGCTCATGGGTGGCAAATTTGTTCGGGTCAACCGGTCAGGCCGGTGCAATGTTTCGATGCCTAGCCGGCGAAATACCGGCCAGGGTTGGGGGTGATGACTGTCAAGCGCTTGTTTTGCAGTTAGGGTAGACAGGTCTCATTGTGCAGTTTTTGCAGATCTGATAAATCACAGGGCAGGCCGATGAAAGACTGAAAGTAATAAACATTCGGTGAAATGGACGGCTTCGGCGAAAATGCCTGCTTGGGATGCCTGCTTGGGATGCCTGCTCCTGCATCGTCAACGCGCCTTAAAAGCCGGGCTTGCAGACGACGGCAGGCCGCGCCAGATACCCGCAAAGAATTCATAACAAGATGCAACATAACCACTCTGTGGACAACTCCAGCACTGCAGACCCTGCGCTGGCAGGGCTGCGTTTACAACTTGCAATCGAAGAGAACGTCCTGTGTACCCTGGTGGTTGACCTGGATCCGCAACTTCGTTTTGCGCAAGGTCTGCTGGCGCTGACCAACAAGCGCTTGCTGGCGCTCAGCGCTGAAGGTGAATGGGTCACCTGGCCGACTGTTGACGTGGGAGGTTCAGGAATAAAAGGGCTTGAACTGCGCCAGTTTGACCATGCCGGTGTGGGAACACTGGAGCTGCATGACCTGCGCAGCAACCCGCCCAGGCTGCTGACCAGGTGGCGCTTTACCCTGGGGGCCAATGTCCACGCGCTGCGGCTGGTGCGGCTGTTTACCCGGCTGCAGTCAGTGACGCCGGTCGTCACGGCAAGGCCGACAGGTGCAATTGGCGACGACGCAGCGCTGTGTCCCGAGTGCGGTTTGCCGCTGCCGCCGGACAGCGAAGCATGCCCGGCCTGCGCGCGCAAGCTGCACACGCCACCTTCCACCTGGGTATTGCTCAGACTGTGGCGCTTTGCCCGCCCGTACCGCTACCAGCTGCTGTCGGGCTTCTTGCTCACGCTGGCCTCGACGGCCGCCACGCTGGTGCCGCCGTACCTGACCATTCCGCTGATGGACGACATCCTGATTCCATTCCAGAACGGCCGGCAGATCGAACCCGGCAAAGTCGGGTTTATTCTGGGTGCGCTGTTTGGCGCGGCCGTGCTGGGCTGGGCGCTGAACTGGGCCCGCACCTATTTGCTGGCGCTGGTGTCCGAGCGGATTGGCGCCGACTTGCGCGCAGCCACTTTTGACCACCTGCTGGAGCTGTCGCTGGACTACTTTGGCGGCAAGCGCACGGGTGACCTGATGTCGCGGATTGGCTCCGAGACCGACCGCATCTGCGTATTTCTCTCACTGCATGCGCTGGACTTTGCCACCGATGTGCTGATGATCGGCATGACGGCGGTCATCCTGTTTTCCATCAACCCGTGGCTGGCGCTGGTGACCTTGCTGCCTTTGCCGTTTATCGGCTGGATGATCCATGTGGTGCGCGACAAACTGCGCACAGGTTTTGAAAAAATCGACCGTGTCTGGTCGGATGTCACCAACGTGCTGGCCGACACGATTCCCGGTATCCGGGTGGTCAAGGCGTTTGCCCAGGAAAAGCGCGAAGCCCAGCGTTTTCGCGATGTCAACCAGCACAACCTGGTCGTCAATGACAAGCTCAACAAAACCTGGTCGCTGTTCACGCCAACGGTGTCGCTGCTGACGGAAATCGGCCTGCTGGTAGTCTGGGCCTTCGGTATCTGGCTGATGTCCAGGCAGCAGATCACGGTGGGAGTGCTGACAGCCTTTATTGCCTACATCGGGCGCTTTTACGGCAGGCTCGATTCGATGAGCCGTATTGTGTCGGTGACGCAAAAAGCGGCTTCCGGGGCGAAGCGGATTTTCGACATTCTTGACCATGTGTCCAACGTGCCCGAACCCGCCCAGCCGGTCAAGATCGGCGCGCTGCAGGGCCGCATTGACATGAAAGGCCTGGGGTTTCGCTATGGCAACCGCTCGGTCATTCGCGGCCTGGACCTGGAAATCCAGCCGGGCGAAATGATCGGCCTGGTCGGCCACAGCGGCTCGGGAAAAAGCACGCTGGTGAATTTGCTCTGCCGCTTTTACGATGTGAGCGATGGCAGTATCAGTGTCGATGGCACCGACATCCGGCGTTTTGGCGTGGCCGATTACCGGCGCCACATTGGTCTGGTGCTGCAGGAGCCGTTCCTGTTTTTTGGCACGATTGCCGAAAACATTGCCTATGGCAAACCCGGTGCCAGCCGCGCCGAGATTGTCGCGGCGGCGCGGGCTGCCCATGCGCACGAGTTCATCCTGCGCCTGCCGCAGGCCTACGACTCGCTGGTCGGAGAGCGCGGCCAGGGCCTGTCGGGCGGCGAGCGCCAACGCATCTCGATTGCGCGTGCCTTGCTGATTGATCCGCGCATCCTGATCCTGGACGAGGCCACTTCGTCGGTCGATACCGAAACGGAAAAGGAAATCCAGCGCGCCCTCGACAATCTGGTGCAGGGCCGTACCACGATTGCCATTGCCCACCGCCTTTCTACCCTGCGCAAGGCCAACCGCCTGGTGGTGATGGACCGCGGGCAGGTCGTCGAGGTCGGGCCGCATGATGAACTCATGGCCCGGCAGGGTCACTACTGGCGGCTGTACGAAGCACAGGCCCGACAAGTGGACACGGAGGAGGATGACCGTGAAATCGAAGACGGAGGGGAAATCCGGATCGCCGTGGCAACGTCGCACCTGGCTCACGCCGCCCAGCACGCCGCCCAGCAAGCCGGCGACGTCTGAACACCTGAACATTAGAGTAGAGGACTTTGCATGACGAATCTCAAGCTACCTGCCGCGCCAATTTTCCAGCTCAGGCGCAAGGCTTCCGGCAGGCTGCTTTTTATTGGCGCGGATGGCGAGGAGCATGCTGGCGTGTTACCGGTAAGGGCATTTCCACTGGCAGCGCCCGATGAAGGTATTTCGCTGGTCAGCACCGAAGGGCATGAGCTGATCTGGATTGACCGGTTGCAGGAATTGCCAGACGATGTGCGCCTGCTACTGCAGGACGAACTGGCCCTGCGTGACTTCCTGCCGGAAATCACGCGGCTCAAGAGCGTTTCATCGCTGGGTACGCCCAGCGTCTGGGCGGTTGAGACCGATCGAGGCGATACGTCTTTTGTCCTGAAGGGCGAAGAAGACATCCGCCGCTTGCGAAACAGCGCCTTGCTGATCGCGAGCAGCGAGGGCGTTCAATACAGCGTGCCCGACATGACCTCCCTTGACCGCGCATCACGCCGTTTGCTTGAGCGTTTTCTTTAGTCAATAACTGCTTTTGCGCATGCAGCACGGGCGCAGGAAGCTATCAAATAAAGAGCAGTTTTGATATTCTGTCTGCGCTGCGGGGCAGGCGGTGTCAGCGTACCGCGCTGGCGTTGGCAACTGCCAGCGCGGTCATGTTCAGTATCCGGCGCACCGTGGCCGAAGGCGTCATGATGTGCGCGGTGACAGCGGCACCCAGCAGGATGGGCCCGACCGTGACACCTTCGCCGCCTGTCACCTTGAGCACGTTGAAAAGAATATTCGCGGCATCCAGGTTCGGGCAGATCAGGATATTGGCTTCACCGCTGAGCGTGGTTTCCATCAGCGACATCTGGCGAATGTCCTCGGACAACGCAGCATCTCCATGCATCTCGCCATCGCATTGGACGTCAGGGGCCATTTGCGCAAACAGCTCCCTGGCCCGCCGCATCTTGAGCGCCGAGGCGCGCTTGGACGAGCCGTAGTTCGAATGCGACAGGAAGGCCACTTTGGGCGGCAGGCCGAAGCGGCGCACCTCGTCGGCGGCCATCAGGGCAATTCCGGCCAGCTGCCCGGCGCTGGGGTCCTCATTGACAAAGGTATCGGCAATGAACAGCGTGTGCTTTTGCAGCATCAGTGCATTGAGCGTGGCGAAACCCGGCGCTCCCTGCTTCAGGCCGATGATGTCGCGCACATGGTCCAGATGGCTATCGAAGCGTCCATGCAGGCCGCACAGCATGGCATCGGCGTCGCCCAGCTTGACCATCAGCGCTGCAATCGTGGTGGTGGAGCGGCGCACGGCTGCCTTGGCGGCTTCAGGGCTGACGCCGTCGCGGCCCAGCAGGCGGTGGTAGGTTTCCCAGTAATGCCGAAAGCGCGAATCGTCCTCGGGGTTGACGCATTCCACATCCTTGCCCAGGCGTATACGCAAGCCGGCTTTGGCAATGCGGGCCTCAATCACGGCCGGCCGGCCAATCAGGATCGGCGTGGCAATCCCGTCGTCAAGCACCAGTTGCGCGGCGCGCAGCACGCGCTCGTCTTCGCCCTCGGCATAGGCCACGCGCCTGGCGGTGGCTGCCCGCGCAGCGCCAAAAACGGGGCGCATCAGCATGCCGGTGGAATAGACAAAACGCGTCAGGCTCTGGCGGTAGGCCTCCATGTCCTGGATCGGCCGCGTCGCCACACCAGATGCTTCGGCGGCTTTGGCCACGGCCGGGGCAATGCGCAGGATCAGGCGCGAATCGAAGGGCGTCGGGATGAGGTAGTCGGAGCCAAAGGAAAGCTCCTGGCCTGCGTAGGCCCTGGCGACTTCCTCGCTGATGTCGGCCTTGGCAAGGTTGGCAATTTCATGGACGCAGGCGAGTTTCATTTCCTCGGTGATCTTGGTCGCGCCACAGTCCAGCGCGCCGCGAAAGATGTAGGGGAAACACAGGACGTTGTTGACCTGGTTGGGATAGTCCGACCGGCCGGTGGCAATGATGCAGTCAGGCCGCACGGCCTTGGCCAACTCGGGCCGGATCTCGGGCTCGGGGTTGGCCAGCGCCAGGATGATGGGGCTTTTGGCCATGGTCTTGACCATGTCCTGCGTCAGCACGCCGGCAGTCGAGCATCCCAGAAACACGTCAGCGCCATTGACCGCATCGGCCAGCGTGCGCCAGTCGGTTTCCCTCGCATAGGGGGCTTTGGACTCGTCAAAGCCGCCGGGTCGTCCGTGGTAAATCACGCCCTTGGAGTCACACACGTAAATATTTTCACGCCGCACGCCCAGACCCACCATCACGTCCAGGCAGGCCAGGGCGGCCGCACCCGCCCCCGAAACCGCCACGCGCACGCTGGCTATGGACTTGCCCACCAGTTCCAGTCCGTTGAGCAATGCCGCCGAAGAGATGATGGCGGTGCCGTGCTGGTCATCGTGAAACACCGGAATATTCATGCGCTCGCGCAGCTTTTTCTCGATGTAAAAACACTCGGGCGCCTTGATGTCTTCAAGGTTGACGCCGCCCAGCGTGGGCTCCATGGCGGCAATGATGTCGACCAGCTTGTCCGGATCGCGCTCGGCCAGTTCGATGTCAAACACGTCAATGCCGGCGAATTTCTTGAACAGGCAGCCCTTGCCTTCCATCACCGGCTTGGCCGCCAGCGGGCCGATGTCGCCCAGCCCCAGCACCGCCGTGCCGTTGGTGATC
>JAYWDL010000109.1:0-6984 GCA_043779865.1 Polaromonas sp. | reverse complement strand
GTTGATTTCCTTTGGAGTGCAGTTCAGACAAATTTACGGATGTCAACAAAGTGACCGTGCACGGCCGCCGCTGCCGCCATGGCCGGGCTGACCAGGTGGGTCCGTCCGCCTGCGCCCTGACGGCCTTCAAAATTACGGTTGCTGGTGGAGGCGCAGCGCTCACCCGGTTCCAGCCGGTCAGCGTTCATGGCCAGACACATCGAGCAACCGGGCTCGCGCCACTCAAAGCCAGCGGCAACAAAAATTTTGTCCAGGCCTTCGCGCTCGGCCTGATCCTTGACGAGGCCCGATCCCGGCACCACCATGGCCAGCTTGACGTTTTTGGCCACTTTCTGGCCGAGTTTTTTCACGACTGCGGCGGCTTCGCGCAGGTCTTCAATGCGGCTGTTGGTGCAGGAGCCGATGAACACCTTGTCGACATAGATGTCGTTCAGCGCCTTGCCGGGCTCCAGGCCCATGTAGGCCAGCGCGCGTTCGATGGCGTCGCGCTTGTTGGCGTCTTTTTCTTTCTCGGGGTCGGGCACCTTGTCTTCAATCGACAGGACCATTTCGGGCGACGTGCCCCAGCTCACCTGCGGCAGGATCTGGCTGGCGTCCAGTTCGACCACGGCGTCGAATTTCGCGTCGTTGTCGGAGTGCAGCGTAGACCAGTATTGAACGGCCTGATCCCATTCGGAACCGCCCACAAACTTGCCGGTTTTTGCATCGGTACCGGGGGCCAGCAGGCGGCCCTTCAAATACTCAATCGTTTTTTGGTCGACCGCCACCATGCCCGCGCGCGCGCCGCCTTCAATTGCCATGTTGCAGACCGTCATGCGGCCTTCCATGCTGAGCGCGCGAATTGCCGAGCCGGCGAATTCAATCGTGTAGCCGGTGCCGCCCGCGGTACCGATCTTGCCGATAATCGCCAGCACGATGTCTTTGGCGGTGCAGCCTTTGGGTAGCGTGCCTTCGACCTTGATGAGCAGGTTTTTGGCTTTTTTGGCCAGCAGGGTTTGCGTGGCCATGACATGCTCGACCTCGCTGGTGCCAATGCCATGCGCCAGCGCGCCAAACGCGCCGTGGGTAGAGGTGTGCGAGTCACCGCAAACCACCGTCATGCCGGGCAGGGTAGCGCCGTTTTCGGGGCCGATCACATGCACGATGCCCTGGCGTTTTGACAGGAACGGAAAGAAGGCTGCCGCGCCGAATTCCTTGATATTGCTGTCCAGCGTGGTGATCTGCTCCTTGCTGACCAGGTCGGTGATGCCGTCGTAACCCAGTTCCCAGCCGGTGGTGGGTGTGTTGTGGTCGGCAGTCGCCACAATCGAGCTGATGCGCCAGACCTTGCGGCCGGCTTCGCGCAGGCCTTCAAAGGCTTGCGGGCTGGTCACTTCGTGGACCAGGTGGCGGTCGATGTAAAGAATCGAGGTGCCGTCTTCTTCAGTATGAACGACGTGCTCGTCCCAGATTTTGTCGTAGAGGGTGCGTCCCATGGGGTTTCCTTTGTAGTCTCGTCGTGGTTTGTGGGTAATTTTAGGCGGGCTGCGGTGGCAGGTCTTGCGCAGAATGGGTGAGGTGATCCGCAAGGAGCCTGGCGGTCAGGGGCAGGGTGGAAAAATCGCGTGCGACCAGTTGAATCTGGCGCGCTGCCCAGTCATCCAGCAACTCGACGGATTCGAGTTCGCCCACGCCATGCATGAGTTCGAACGCGCGCTGCGGCATCACGCCCACGCCCAAACCATTGTGAATCATGCGGCACATGGCATCAAGCCCGGTGACATGAATGCGCAGCTTGATGGTGCGCCCCACGGCGGCAGCGGCCTGCCGCATGGCCAGGTAAATCGAACTGTTGGAATGCAGGCCAACCTGGTCGTAGTTCAGCGCTTCCGCAAAATTGATAGCGCCATGCTTATACAGGTCGTGCCATCTTGGCACAATCAGCACCAATTTGTCGCTCCGGTAGGGCAGCGTTTGCAGCTTGCCCGTGCCATTGGCGATGTTGCAGATGCCCAGATCGGCTGCGCCTTCCTGCACGGCACGGACGACCTCGGTGCTGAGGTGCTCTTCCAGATCAATCTTGATCTCGGCGTGCTGGCGTATGAAAGCGCCCAGGTCTTCGGGCAGGAACTGCACGATGGCGGAAATGCTGGCATGGACGCGAACATGGCCGCGCACGCCGTCGGCGTATTCGCTCAACTCGCCCTGCATTTTTTCCAGGCTGAACAGCACCGAGCGCGCATGGTGCAGCAGGCTTTCGCCCGCCGGGGTCAGGTCAACGCCCCGGGTGTGGCGATACAGCAGCGGCGTATCGAGGGTAGCTTCAAGGTCGCTCAGGCGCTTGCTGACGGCGGACGCGGCAATGAATTCACGCTCGGCCGCCTTGCCGATGCTGCCTAGCTCGCACACGGCCACAAAGAGCTGAAGCGAAGTCAGGTCAACACGGCGGGCAAAGTTGCGTTCGGAGCTTTTAATGGACATGGCGTGGGCGTCATCGTGTGTGAAGACGATGCCTCTATTTTGCCCTTCTATATGCGGTTTTGCCATCGCGATACGAGATGTCTGCCTTGCCGTCTGGTGGTGTTGCCCAGAGTGTCTGGTATTGCGATCACGGCTTTTTCAAACCAGCGCCGGGACTGGCCTGGAACGTCGTCGTCCGTCATGCCTGATTTCCCCTGATTTATTTCAAAGCCTTGTGTCGCACGCGCTTGGGTTTCGCACCCTCTTCGTCCAAGCGGATCTTCTTGTCCGCTTCGTATTCCTGATTGTTGCCGTCAAAATATTCCCTGGTTGTCGCCCTCGGCGGCCAGAATGTGCATGGCGCCGGCGGTAGCCAATCGCACCCACATCTCAGCAGCGGCAACCGACAAGCTGCGGTGCCTGCGCTTGACCATGTAAATTGGCCGCAAAGCCTTGCGATCACTTACCGGAATTGTCGCCAGTCCGGGCCGACGGCATAGCTGCACCGCGAACTGTGGAACGACGCTGATGCCGAAGCCGCTCTCCACCAGCCCGGCGAGCGTGCCGAATTGAGCCACCTCCAGGCCGCTATCGCGAATTCCAGCAGCATTGAGCATCGGCTGCATCTGCTGCCAGACGCTGCCTGTGCGAACGGTGTGAATGAATTCCTGGTTGCGCAGTTCCTTCAGCCTGACCTCTTTCAGCCGTGCCAATGGATCACCCACCCGGCAGATCAGGTACAGGCGCTCATTGAACAGCAGGTGTGCTTCGAACTCGAGCTCATTGCCACGCTGCGCATTCAGGCCGAAATCGGTCTCGCCATTGGCCACCAAATCCAGGCAGCGGTCTGAGACCACGTCATGCAGCCGTAGCGCAATGCCGGGGTAGTCTTTGCGAAAAAGCGCCATTTGTTCGGGCAGCCACGAGGCAGCCAGCGAAGGCGGCGCTGCAATGGTCACGCGGCCCACGTTGCGCTGGGCACGGTCCCGCAGCTCGGTTAGCGATGCATTGATCTCAGCAGCAATGCGCTGTGCGCCCTGCAAAAATATTTCCCCTTCCGGGGTAAGTGCAACCTTGCGTGTATCCCGGTCGAACAACCGGGTACCCACTTGCGCTTCCAGGCGGCTGATCATCTGGCTGAATGCAGAGGGCGACACGTGGCAACGCTCGGCCGCAACAGCAAATCTTCGGGTTTCTTCCAGCGCCAAAAAAGCGTCAATCAAGCGGCCTGATAAATTCATTAGCAAACCTGCATAGTTGTTCTGATAATTTCAGTTTACATACACAAGTAGTCAGGGCACAGTTTGGACCTCGAACAAAGGACCATCATGGAGACATTGGCAGTAGGTTGCGGTGCCGGCTTTTCCGGCGACCGTGTGGATGCAGCCGCGCCCGTAGTGCGCACGCTGATTAAGCGCGGCGGCCCGGCCGCGCTGATTTTTGAAAACCTGGCTGAACGCACGCTTGCCACCCAGCAGTTGGCTAAGCGGTCTAACTCCCAACTCGGTTACGAGCCACTGCTGGAGCTTGAGTTGCGTCCGGTGCTTGCAGACTGTCTGGCGCACGGCATCGTGATTGTGGGCAATTTTGGCGCTGCCAATCCTGATGGGGCGGCGCTGTTGATACAGCAGCTGGCTGATAAACTGGGGCTGCCGGCGCCGCGTATTGCTGTTGTGCGTGGTGATGACTTGTCTGACGACAAGGGCAGGGCCATTGTGCGGGAGCATTTGAAGGCGAGCTTCGATGAAGCGAGGTTTGTCTGCGCCAATGTGTACCAAGGCGCTTTTGAAATCGCCGACGCCATTCGCGCCGGTGCGCAAATTGTCGTCACCGGGCGGGTGGCCGACCCATCACTTACCCTGGGTCCCGCCATTGCACACTTTGGATGGCAGCGCGACCAGTGGGACGAGTTAGCCGGAGCCACGATGGCCGGGCATCTGCTGGAATGCGGCGCTCAGGTCAGCGGCGGCTACTTTGCCGACCCGGGCATGAAGGACGTGCCAGGACTGGAAGATGTGGGTTTTCCGATTGCCGAGATTGCGGCAGACGGCAGCTGCGTCCTTACCAAGGCAGCCCGCACCGGTGGCCTGGTCGACGAGCGAACGGTCAAGGAACAATTGCTGTACGAATTGCACGATCCGGCGTCGTATATCACGCCGGATGTGGTCGCCGACATCACCGAAGCTACGGTGGAGCAGGTTGGCCCGGACCGGGTGCGCCTTTCGGGCGTGCGCGGCCATCCTTGCACCGCCACCCTGAAAGCCAACGTTTTCTTTGACGGCGGCTGGTTTGGCGAAGGTGAAATTTCTTATGCAGGTACTAACGCCGAAGCACGGGCGCGGCTGGCCATGGATGTGTTGAGCAAGCGCATGGGAGCGCAGTTGCCGCTTCGCTTCGACCTGATCGGCGTACGAAGCATCCTGGGCGACGACGCCAACCATCTGTTGGGAACGGCGCCTGTAGGCCATTCCACAGACATTCGCCTCCGCGTAGCCGGCCAGCATCAGGATATATCGATCATCGACCGCCTGCTGCGCGAGCTCACAGCCCTGTGGACGGGCGGTCCGGCTGGCGGGGGTGGCGTTCGCGTGGCCAAGCGCCAACGCCTGTCCACCCAGTCGTGCCTGATAGCACGCGAACGGGTGCCAGCCTCATTCAACCTGGTCGACTAACGGTCGGCAACGAAAGAATCCCGATGCAAGAAATTCAGCTGTACCAACTGGCACATGCGCGTACAGGTGACAAAGGCAACCGCGCCAATATCAGCCTGATCGCCTACCGCGCACAGGACTTCGATCTACTGGTCGAGGAGGTCACCGAAGCGCGTGTGGCCGAGCACTTTGCGCACCGAAACCCCACCCGCGTGGTGCGCTACCTGCTGCCCCGACTGGGTGCGATGAATTTTGTTCTGGACGATGTGCTGGACGGGGGCGTTAACGACTCGCTTAACCTCGACATGCACGGAAAGGCCTTGTCCTTTCATTTGCTAACCCTTGGCGTACAGCTACCGGCCACTCTTGACAAACTCTCAACCCTGAAGTGACTCACATGAAAGCTCCAGCAATCATCAAGGTATTGGGCCTGGCGTTGGGTATAGCCCTCACTACAGCTACCGCCCTCGCGCAAAGCTACCCCAGCCGACCAGTGCGTATGATCGTGCCTTTCCCCGCAGGCACGGCCACCGACCTGGCCGCACGCATGATGGGCCAACAGCTCAGCACTGCTCTGGGCCAGCCGTTCGTGGTGGACAACAAGCCCGGTGCGGGCGGCTCGATTGCCGCAATGGAAGTGGTGCGCGCTGCGCCCGACGGCTACACCCTGTTGTTCTCGTCGAACTCGGCAATTTCTTCCAACGTGGCACTGCTCAAGAACATTCCATACGACCCGACCAAAGACTTCTCGCCCATCGCCGCCATTGGCGACAACATGCTGGTGCTGATGGTGAAACCCGGCTTTCCGGCCAGGACGACGCAGGAATTCGTTTCTTACGTGAAGCAGAGGCCAGGCAAGGTGAACGCGGGCTACGGCTCGTCCAGCTCACAGGTGAGCATTGCCATGCTCAACAAACTGGCCGGCCTGGATACCCTGTCAGTGCCGTACAAGGGCATTCCGCTAGCAGTGAACGATGTACTGGGCGGCACGCTGGATTTCACCTTCGTGGACATCGGCAACGCCATGGCCCAAGCCAAGGGCGGCACCTTGCGCGCCATTGGCGTCACCTCTGCCAAACGCAATGCTCTTATGCCCGACTGGCCCGCCCTCTCCGAGGCCCTTCCCGGTTTCGACATCACAGCCTGGTTCGCCATGGTCGGCCCTGCAGGCCTGCCCAGGGACGTGGTGGACAAGCTTAACGCGGCGACCGCACAAGGCCTGAAGCAGCCAGAACTCAAGGATAGACTTGCCACCGTCGGCATCACGCCGATGCCGATGACACCAGAGCAGCTCAAGACCTTCATAGCCACCGAAATCACCAAGTGGACGCGCATCGTCAAAGACGCGAACATCCAACCCGAATGAACGCTATGAAAAAAGTGATGTTGGTGACAGGTGCCAGCCGCGGAATTGGCGCGGAGATTGCACTGCTGGCCGGGCGGTCAGGCTACCGCGTAGGCGTGAACTACCTGCGCAGCGAGGGTGCGGCACAAGATGTTGTCAGGGCTATCCAGAAGGATGGTGGCGAGGCTATCGCTTTGAAAGCCGATGTGCGCAGGCTGGACGAGGTTGTGGCCATGTTCAAGCAGCTTGACACTGCTTTTGGCACGCTCGACGCTCTTGTCAACAATGCAGGCGTGCTGGCCCATTTCCGCGTCGATAGCGTCGATGAGAACAATGTGGCAGATGTCTTCAGCGCCAATGTGTTCAGTGCCTACTACTGCGCGCGGGAAGCCATTCGACGTATGTCAACGGCACACAGCGGCAAAGGCGGAATCATCATCAACATGTCATCGGTCGCCTCGCGGCTGGGCGGTCTGGGTGGCGGTGCGGCCTACGCGGCTTCCAAGGGTGCTATCGATTCGTTTAACCTGGCCTTGGCCAAGGAGGTGG
>JAYWDL010000108.1:0-7026 GCA_043779865.1 Polaromonas sp. | reverse complement strand
CTGCCCGGTGGCGCTGCGGTGCTCAATGCGGCCGACTCAAGGGTGGCAGAAATGAAGACGCTGTGCGACGGTGAAGTGATTTTCTACAGTACCGACCCCGAAACGCCGGCCATCATGGCACAGCGCGGTGACGGCGGTCGCGCCCTCTATGTGCGCCAGGATCAGGTGGTGCTAGCCACGCACAACACCGAAACCCTCTTGCCTGGATTGGGGAAACTGACGGTTTGGCGCGAACGGCACAAAAGCAGCGGGTTTACCGAGCAGTCACTGCTGGCAGCCATCGGTGCTGCATGGGCGCTTGATATTCCGCTCAACTTGATTGGAGCAGGCATGGAAGCCTTTGAGTCCGCAGAAAAACTTGCCGGGAGAGCAATCTGATGGAAGTGTCCCGCGTACGGGCCCTGCGTGGGCCCAACCTCTGGAGTCGCCACACGGCGCTTGAAGCCATCGTGGCCTGCAGCCCCAGCGAATGCTCGGTCGGCACGCTGCCAGACTTCGAGGCGCGCGTGCGAGCGCTGTTTCCCGGCGTGGGCGCCTTGCGCCAGACCGGCCATGCTGGGCCGCTCTCATTGGCGCATGTGCTCGAAGCTGCCGCGTTTGAACTGCAGGCCGCAGCCGGTTCACCAGTCACCTTCAGTCACACCGCCGCCACCATCGAAGCGGGCACTTACCAGGTCATCGTGGAATATTGCGAAGAGGCGGTCGGCCGCCTGGCGCTGGCGTTGGCGCAGACGCTGATTCACGCGGCACTGCGCGACGCCGCCTTCAACCTCGAAGACGCCATCACGCAGCTGCGCAGTCTGAATGAAGACGAGCGCCTGGGGCCCAGCACCGGAGCGATTGTTGATGCAGCCGTCGCACGCAATATCCCTTACCGCCGCCTGACCAAAGGCAGCATGGTCCAGCTTGGCTGGGGTTCACGCCAGCGGCGCATCCAGGCTGCGGAACTGGACACCACCAGCGCGGTGGCCGAATCCATTGGTCAGGACAAAGACCTTACCAAAAAACTGCTGCGCGCCGCGGGCGTTCCGGTGCCACTGGGTCGGCCGGTAAGCGACATTGACGATGCCTGGTCTGCCGCCATGCAGCTTGGCCTGCCCGTCGTCATCAAACCGCAGGACGGCAACCAGGGCAAGGGCGTGACAGTCAATATCACCACCCGCGAGCAACTTGAACTTGCCTACTGCGCAGCAGCCGGACACGGCGAAGTGATGGTGGAAAAATTTCTGCCCGGCTGTGATTTTCGCCTGCTGGTCGTCGGCAACAGGCTGGTGGCAGCCTCGCGGCGCGAACCGCCGCAAGTCGCCGGTAACGGCTTGCAAACGGTGCGCGAACTGGTCGATATCGTCAACCAGGACCCCAGGCGCGGCGAAGGCCATGCGACGTCGCTCACCAAAATCCGCTTTGACGACATTGCCGTGGCCCGGCTCGATACGCAGGGGCTCACGCCCGCATCGATTCCTGCCAAGGGACAGCGCGTTATTCTGCGCAACAACGCCAACCTCAGCACTGGCGGCACCGCCACCGATGTGACCGATGAAGTGCACCCGGCCGTGGCCGCCCGCGCCGTGGCGGCCGCGCAGATGGTCGGCCTGCACATCTGCGGCGTCGATATCGTGTGCGAAAGCGTGCTGCGGCCGCTGGAGGCGCAAAACGGCGGCGTGGTCGAGGTCAATGCCGCGCCCGGCCTGCGAATGCACCTCTCGCCTTCTTACGGCAAGGGGCGGGCCGTCGGCGTGGCGATGATTGACGAGCTGTTTGCCGCCGGCAACAACGGCCGTGTTCCGGTGATTGCCGTCACCGGAACGAACGGCAAAACCACCACCACGCGCCTGATTGCGCACCTGCTGACCGCGCAGGGTTTTCGCACCGGCATGACCAATACCGACGGCGTGTACATCAATGGCCGGCAGACCGACAGCGGCGACTGCAGCGGACCCAAAAGCGCCCGCAATGTCCTGATGCACCCGGACGTGGATGCCGCTGTGTTTGAAGTAGCGCGTGGCGGCGTGCTGCGCGAAGGCCTGGGTTTTGACCGCTGTGAAGTCGCCGTGGTGACCAATATCGGCAGCGGCGACCACCTGGGGCTGAACTACATCACCACCGTTGAAGACCTGGTCGTGCTCAAACGGGTGGTTGTGCAAAATGTGTCACCTACCGGTTACGCGGTGCTCAATGCGGCCGATGCCATGGTCACCGACATGGCTCGGGACTGCCCTGGCAAGGTCATTTTTTTTGCGGCCGATCGCCATCACCCGCTCATGGCCACCCACCGCGCGCAAGGCAAGCGCACCGTCTATGTTGATGGCCCGATGCTGGAGGCCGCCGAAGGCGCCTGGGTCGAGCGCATTGCGCTCAGCAGCATTCCTGTCACGCGAAACGGCAGCATCGGCTTTCAGGTCGAAAACGTCATGGCCGCCGTGGCGGCAGCCTGGGCCGTCGGCATCAACTGGGACACCCTCAAAAGCGGACTGGCCAGTTTCGTCAACGACTCGCACAATGCGCCGGGCCGCTTCAATGTGATGGATTACGCCGGCGCCACCGTGATTGCCGACTACGGCCACAACCCCGATGCCATGCACGCGCTGGTGGCTGCGGTCAACGCCATGCCAGCGCAGCGCCGCAGCGTGGTGATCAGCGCTGCCGGCGACCGCCGCGACAGCGACATCACAGGCCAGACGGTGATTCTGGGTGCCGCGTTTGATGACGTGATCCTGTACCAGGACGCCGCCCAGCGCGGCCGCGCCGATGGTGAGGTGATGGCGCTGCTGCGCGAAGGGCTGGCAGGCGCCAGCCGCACCCTGCAGATTGATGAAATACGCGGCGAATTCCTGGCCATAGACACAGCTCTGGCGCGGCTGCAGCCCGGCGACCTGTGTTTGATTCTGGTTGATCAGGTGCAGGCAGCTCTTGACCACCTCGCAACGCGCATGAAGGAAGCCAGGCATAGGGTGGCGGTTTCCTGAGCTTGCGTTTCGCGCCAGTTTTCAAAAGGTCAACGGTGACCCCGCCGAAGCACTGGAACAGCTGCCGCAATCCAGAATCACAGTCAAAAGTGGCTCTTGCGCAGACAGGACGGGCGCAGGTAGCTATTAAATTAATAGTATCTCTTGCCCGCCCTGGCATGCAGTCACGTTAAACTGCCGCCATGACCTGGAACGCGACGCTCGCACTCGATTACACCCGCCAGGCTGACAAAACCGTCGCCCACTTTCGCCACGATGGCCCACTCCGGATCCTGCAAAGCCTGTACCCGGAAGGCAACGCGATTTGCCACAACGTCATCGTGCATCCGCCCGGCGGCCTGGTCGGGGGCGATACGCTGGACCTGAAATTCACCGCAGGCCCGGGCGCCCACGGCCTGGTCACCACGCCAGGCGCAACCCGGTTTTACCGTTCCGCCGGCGAGCCTGCGCTGCAGCGCACGCACCTTTCGCTGGAAACGGGTGCGCGCATGGAATGGCTGCCGCTGGAAGCAATTTGCTACAGCGGCTGCCTGGCTGAAAACCGCCTGACGATGCTGCTCTCACCCGGCGCCGAACTGATGGGCTGGGACGTGAGCGCTCTTGGCCTGCCTGCCGCCAAGCAGCCTTTCGAGCATGGCAGTTTCTGCCAGCATATTGAAATGCCGGGCGTATGGCTGGAACGCGCACGCATCGCCGCCAGCGACACGCTGCTGATGAACAGTCCACTGGGCCTGGCAGGCTACCGCTGCATGGCGACACTCTTTTTCGTTGCCGGCAGCAGCCTGGAGCGTAACCGCAGGCAGGAAGCGCTCGACTGCGCCAGACAGGTCATCGAAGCGCATCCCTTGTGCGTCACAGCAGGCGCCACCAGCCCGAACGGGCAGATTGTGGTCGTCAGGGTGCTGGCACCGCTGGTCGAGCCTGCGATGACTCTGCTCAGGCAGGTCTGGCAGGTCTGGCGCGGTCATTTCTGGCAGCTGGGTTCGTCCTTGCCGCGTATCTGGTCAATGTAGGTCAACGCGGGTCAAGGCAAGTGCTTCAGCGACTCCTGCTCTCTTTTCAGGCGATGGCAATTTTCTGGCAGCCACGGCCAAGGCATTACCGTTGAAGGATATGTCCTACAGGTAAATCGGCTTGCGATACGGGTTGACTGCAGTATTTCCTGTCATGAAAAATTCTCAGTCGGCTCCAGACTGCAGTTATAAAAATTTTTCCATCAGGAGTTCGATCATGGCCTTACCCATCCTTTCCCGTACCGACCACCCTGCACGGCTCAACCGCCTGGGCAAGGGCGTGACATGCTTCGGGTTTGCTGCCCTGTTGGCCCTGACGGCCACGACGGCGCAAATTGCTTCGGCGCAAATAGCCTCGGGCACCACCGGTATTGATGACACTGGCAATGCCAAAAGCGAAATGGCTGCCTGCAACAGCGGCAAAACCCAACAGGCCAAATCAACCTGCATGACCGAAGTCAGGAACGCCAACGCAGAAAAGCGCGCCGGCAAGCTGGGCAATGGCGCAGACTTTTCTGCCAACGCCATGAAACGTTGTGAGGTTTTTAAAGCAAGCGATGACCAGGTTGCCTGCCGGGCACGCGTCATGAGCGACGGCAAGGCGCAAGGCAGCATCGCCAGCGGCGGCGTGCTTCGTGAAGCTGAAACTGTCATAACCCCGGCAGCGCAATAACGCTTGCCAGCTGCTTCAGGGCGCTTGATGAATGCGCTTTAGGAGAAAAAAATGGGCCGTTTGCGGCCCATTTTTTTGCCCATTGCATTTCATAGGGCAGGATTTAAGCGCTAAATCGCCACCAGCTGTCTCACGCCGTCGGCTTGCATGTTTTTGCCCAGACCCCGTGCGATAAATTCGCCGCGTTCCATGACCAGGTAGTCGTCGGCCAGTTCCTGGGCAAAGTCGTAATACTGCTCGACCAGCAAAATAGCCATATCGCCCCGATCAGCCAGCATGCGGATCACGCGTCCAATGTCCTTGATGATGCTGGGCTGAATGCCTTCGGTTGGTTCGTCCAGGATCAATAGTTTGGGTTTGGCGGCGAGTGCGCGCGCAATCGCGAGTTGCTGCTGCTGCCCGCCTGACAGGTCACCACCACGGCGGTTCAGCATCTGCTTGAGCACGGGAAACAGCTCGTACAGTTCGTTGGGAATGGGTGTGCCGGCGCTTTTGTAAGCCAGGCCCATGCGCAGGTTTTCTTCTACCGTCAGCCGCGCAAAGATTTCGCGGCCCTGGGGGACGAAGCCTATTCCGGCACGGGCACGTTCATAGGGCGTGGCGGTCTGGATCAGCTTGCCGTCAAACTCGATGGTGCCGGTCTTGATGGGCACCAGGCCCATCAGGGACTTGAGCAGCGTGGTCTTGCCGACGCCGTTGCGGCCAAGCAGGACGGTGACCTTGCCGAGGTGGGCTTGGAGGCTTACATTGCGCAGGATGTGGGAGCCGCCGCCATAGTATTGATTGATGTTCTTGACGTTTAGCATGGCAGTTACTTGGTTGCTGGGTTTTCTTTTGCTGAAAAGTCCGGGCCGGGATGATTTTTACGCTTGGCGCGTCTTGGCATGGGACGGAGGAACAGCTTAAAACTTCCGCCTCAAAATCAGGCAAGGCTTCAACAAAAAGCAGATCACCGCCCAAGATACACCTCAATCACCCGCTCATCCGCCTGCACCTGGTCCAGCGTCCCCTGCGCCAGCACCGAACCATCGCACAGCACTGTGACGATCTCGGAAATCGTGCGGATAAAGCTCATGTCGTGCTCCACCACCATCAGCGAATGCTTGCCCTTGAGCGTCAAAAATAGCTCCGCCGTGCGTGCCGTTTCCTCATCGGTCATGCCTGCCACAGGCTCATCGAGCAGCAGCAGCTTCGGATCCTGCATCAGCAGCATGCCGATTTCCAGCCACTGCTTTTGCCCGTGACTCAAATTTCCAGCCAGTCGGTTCACACTATCGGCCAGATGAATCGTCACCAGAATTTCAGCCAGCCGGTCGCTCTGAGCCGAATCGAGCTTGAAGAACATCGATGCCTTCACGCCCTTGGGGGTCTTGAGCGCAAGTTCGAGGTTTTCAAATACCGTGAGATGCTCGAACACCGTCGGTTTCTGGAACTTGCGGCCAATGCCCAGCTGCGCGATCTCGGCCTCCTTGTGGCGCAGCAAATCGATCGTGCTGCCGAAAAACACCGTTCCTTCATCGGGCCGGGTCTTGCCGGTGATGATGTCCATCATCGTCGTCTTGCCGGCGCCGTTCGGTCCGATGATGCAGCGCAGCTCGCCCGGCGCAATGTCCAGGCTTAGCTTGTTGATGGCCTTGAAACCGTCGAAGCTGACGCTCACATCTTGCAGATAAAGAATGCGGCCATGGGTCACATCGACCTCACCGGGCGTGGCAATGCGGCCCGTGCTGGCGTTGCGCCCGCCCGATGCGGTGTTGTTGTGGCCAGCCGCCAGCGCGGCGCTGTGCTCTTCAACGCGGCGCGCGCCCTGCTCAAGAAGATCCGGGGTCATTGTTCGCCTCCCTTGCGGAGTTTTTTCACCAGCCCCACCACACCATCGGGCAAAAATAGCGTCACGCCTATAAACAGCGCGCCGAGAAAATACAGCCAGAACTCGGGGTAAGCCACGGTCAGCCAGCTCTTCGCGCCGTTGACGATGAAAGCGCCGACAATCGGCCCGATCAGGCTGGCGCGGCCGCCCACCGCCGCCCAGATTGCGATCTCGATCGAGTTGGCCGGGCTCATTTCTCCGGGGTTGATGATGCCGACCTGCGGCACATACAGCGCCCCTGCCACGCCGCACATGATGGCCGAGATGACCCAGATGGTGAGCTTGTAGCCCAGCGGGTTGTAGCCCGAGAACATCACCCGCGTTTCCGCATCCCGTATGGCCTGCAGCACGCGGCCAAACTTGCTGCCCACCAGCCATTTTGCAAACAGGAAGAAGCCCAACAGCGTGAGCCCGGTCAGCACAAACAGCAGCATGCGCATGGACGGCGTGGCCAGGGGAATGTTCAAAATCCGCTTGAAATCCGTGAAACCATTGTTGCCGCCA